>DATGGI010000224.1:0-15876 GCA_035308545.1 Usitatibacter sp. | reverse complement strand
ACGGCTTTCAGGTTCGCGACCTCGCCCAGGATGCGATCGATGGCCGTGATCACCTCGCGTCCCGCGTCCGTGATCGCGGTGAGGCGTCTTCCCTGGCGCACGAAGATGGCCGCACCGAGCTCTTCTTCGAGCGAACGGATCTGCTTCGACACGCCGGGCTGCGACGTGTGCAGGGCCGAAGCCGCCTCCGAGACGTTCAGGCCCCGCTTCGCCACCTCGCTCACGTACCTGAATTGCTGTAAATTCATGGGCTTATCTTATATCCACAAGTTATCAATATATCACAATTAAGTATTTTTCAGGAATGACGGCTCCCCCTAAGATCGCGTCAAAGGACCTGGAAAAGATGATCGAACTGCCCTACTCCATCGCGGGATTCGTCGTCGGCGCCATCGTGGGACTCACGGGTGTCGGCGGCGGATCGCTCATGACGCCGCTGCTCGTGCTCGTCTTCGGCGTGGCGCCCGTCACCGCGGTCGGCACCGACCTGCTCTACGCGGGCCTCACGAAGGTGGGGGGCTCCGTCTCGCATGCGCTCAAGGGCCACGTGGATTGGCGCGTCACCGGATTGCTCGCCGCGGGCAGCATTCCCGCGACGGCCTTCGCGATCTTCCTGTTGTCGATCCTTCCGCCCGCGGGCGCGACAACCCGGCTCGTGGTCTCCACGTCGCTGGGCGCGATGCTCGTGTTGACGGCGCTCGCGCTCGCCTTCCGCTCGAAGCTGCTCGCCTGGGCCGAGAAAAACGCGGGCCACGGCTGGATCGCCGCGCACCGCGGCTTCGCCACGATCCTCACCGGCGCGTTCATCGGATTCGCCGTGACGTTCTCCTCGGTGGGCGCCGGCGCCGTCGGAGTGACCGCGCTTGTATTGCTCTATCCCGCGCTCGCGACGGTGCGCATCGTCGGAAGCGACATCGCGCACGCGGTTCCGATAACGCTCCTCGCGGGCCTCGGCCACCTCGCGCTCGGAAACGTGAACGGCTGGCTCCTCGCGAGCCTGCTCATCGGCTCCATTCCCGGGATCCTCGTGGGTTCCCATCTCGCCTCCCGCCTGCCCGAGCGCATCGTCCGGCATTCGCTCGTCGCCGTGCTGCTGCTGGCCGGCACCAAGCTCGTCCTCCACTAGCCATGTATCGATACGACCACTACGACCACGCCCTCGTCGCCGAACGCGTCGCGCAGTTCCGCGACCAGACGCGCCGCTTCCTCGATGGGAAGCTCACCGAGGACGAGTTCCGCCCGCTGCGCCTGCGCAACGGCCTCTACATCCAGCGCCACGCGCCGATGCTTCGCGTCGCGGTGCCCTACGGCCTGCTCTCCTCCGCGCAGCTGCGCATGCTCGCGCACATCGCGCGCAAGTACGACAAGGGCTACGGCCACTTCACGACGCGCCAGAACATCCAGTACAACTGGCCGAAGCTGGAGGAAGTGCCCGACATCCTCGCCGACCTCGCGCAGGTCGAGATGCACGCCATCCAGACTTCGGGTAACTGCATCCGCAACATCACGACGGACCATTTCGCGGGCGTTGCCGCCGACGAGATCGTCGATCCGCGGCCGCTCGCCGAGATCCTGCGCCAGTGGTCCACGTTCCATCCCGAGTTCAACTGGCTGCCGCGCAAGTTCAAGATCGCGCTGAACGGCTCGGAAACCGATCGCGCGGCGGTCCTCCTCCACGACATCGGGTTGCACGTGATCCGCAACGAAGCGGGCGAAGTGGGCCTGCGCGTGATCGTGGGCGGCGGCATGGGACGCACGCCGATCATCGGGCACGTGATCCGCGAATTCCTGCCGTGGCGCCACATGCTCACGTACTGCGAGGCGATCCTGCGCGTGTACAACCTGCACGGGCGTCGCGACAACATCTACAAGGCCCGCATCAAGATCCTGGTGAAGGCCCTGGGTATCGAGGAGTTCACGCGCCAGGTGGACGCCGAGTGGGAAGCCACGAAGGATTCGCTCTCGGTCATCACCGACGACGAGCTCGCGCGTGTCTCGGCGCATTTCGTTCCGCAGCCCTACGAGAAGCTGCGCGACGTGGACCCGGATTACGTCCAGGCGCTCGCCGACAGCCGCTCGTTCGCGAAGTGGGCGGAGCGCAACGTGCATGCGCACCAGGTGCCCGGCTACGCGGCCGTGACGCTTTCGCTCAAGAAGACCGGCGTGCCCCCGGGCGACGCGACCGCCGAGCAGATGGACTTCGTGGCGCGCCTCGCCGACCAATACAGCTTCGGCGAGCTTCGCGTCTCCCACGAGCAGAACCTGATCCTCGCCGACGTGAAGAAGGGCGACCTCTTCGCGCTGTGGCAGGAAGCGAAGTCGCAGGGGCTCGCCACTCCGAACATCGGCCTGCTCACGAACATCGTCTGCTGCCCCGGCGGCGACTTCTGCTCGCTCGCCAACGCGAAGTCGATCCCGATCGCCGAAGCCATCCAGCGCCGTTTCGACGACCTCGACTACCTCCATGACATCGGCGAGCTCGACCTGAACATCTCAGGCTGCATGAACTCCTGCGGCCACCATCACATCGGGCACATCGGCGTGCTGGGCGTGGACAAGCAGGGGGCCGAGTGGTACCAGGTCTCCATCGGCGGGCGCCAGGGCTCGAACGCGGCGCTGGGCCAGGTGATCGGACCGTCGTTCGCCGCGGCCGAGATGCCGGAGGTGATCGCGAAGCTCATCGACACCTACATCGACGAGCGCCACGACGACGAGCTCTTCGTGGATACGGTGCATCGCATCGGCATCGGCCCTTTCAAGTCGCGCGTCTACGGCGAGCTGAAGGAGGCCATCAATGCCTGAGCGCGTGATTCGCTTGCTGGCCTATCCGGGCGGCACCACGCTTCGCCGTGTCGAGCGCGACGAGTGGACCCATGTCGCGGCCGACGGCGCACTCCCCGAGGGACGCGTGATCGTGCCGCTCGCCGTCTGGAAAGCGCGGCGCGACGAGATCCTCGCGCGCGGGCAGCCCGTCGGGGTGTGGCTCGCCGCCGGCGAGGAGCCCGCCGAAATCGCCGCCGATCTTCCGAAGCTCGCGCTCGTGGCGATCGAATTTCCGAAGTGGGGCGACGGGCGCGGCAACTCCACCGCGGTGCTCCTGCGCACGCGTCACGGCTTCCGCGGCGAGCTGCGCGCCTTCGGCGACATCGGCCGCGACCACCTGTTCAATCTGGCGCGCTGCGGCTTCGATGCGTTCGTGCTGCCCCCGCAACGCGATCCCGAGGATGCGCTCGCCGCGTTCGGCGACTTCACGCTGCGCTACCAGGGCTCCGTGGACGATCCGGTTCCGCTCTTCCGCAAACGCGAATCCGCCGGGAGGATGCAATGAGCTACGCCGAACGCGTCGAACGCGCGCGCCGTTTCCTCGCCTCGATCGAGAAGAACCACTCGCCCACGGCGCTCGCCTCGAGCTTCGGCGCCGAGGACATGGTGGTGCTCGACCTCATCGCGCGCGACGGGCTCGCCATCTCCATCTTCACGCTCGACACCGGGCGCCTGCCGCAGGAGACGCACGACCTCATCGAGCAGGTGCGCGACCGCTACGGACTGGACATCGGAATCTATTCGCCGTGGCCCGATTCGGTGCACGCCTACGTCGAGGAGCACGGCATCGACGGTTTCTACGACGGCGTCGAGCAACGCGTGGCCTGCTGCAACGTTCGCAAGGTCGAGCCGCTGCGGCGCGCCCTTTCGGGCAAGCGCGGCTGGATCACGGGACTTCGGCGCGAGCAGGCGGCGAGCCGCGCGACCGTGAACGAAGTCGAGCACGACGCGGTGCACGGCAAATGGAAGTTCAGCCCGCTCGTCGAGTGGACGAACGACGAGGTGTGGAAGTACCTGCGCGAGAACCGCGTGCCGTACAACAAGCTGCACGACCGCGGCTATCCGTCCATCGGATGCGATCCCTGCACGCGCGCCGTGAAGCCCGGCGAGCACCCGCGCGCGGGACGCTGGTGGTGGGAACAGGAAGGCGCGAAAAAGGAATGCGGCCTGCACGCGATCCCGGTGCGCGTGGTGGAGACGGCATGAGCGCGGTGCTCAAACCCCTTCTTTCGGGGACAGACCCCTTGCTGTCGCCGAGTTCGGGGCCTGACCCCGAACTGAGCCACCTCGACTGGCTGGAGAGCGAAGCGATCCACATCATGCGCGAGGTGGTGGGCGAGACCGCGAACCCGGCACTGCTCTTCTCGGGCGGCAAGGACTCCATCGTGATGCTGCGCATCGCCGAGAAGGCGTTCCGCCCGGATCGCTTTCCGTTCCCGCTCCTCCACGTCGACACGGAGCACAACTTTTCCGAAGTGATCGCGTTCCGCGACGCGCGCGCCGCGGAGCTGGGCGAGCGTCTCATCGTGCGCAGCGTGGGCGACTCGATCCGCGCCGGCCGCGTGAAGCTGCGCCGCGAGGACGAGAGCCGCAACGTGCACCAGACCGTGACGCTCCTGGATGCGGTGAAGGAGCTCGAGTTCGACGCGCTCTTCGGCGGCGCCCGCCGCGACGAGGAGAAGGCCCGCGCCAAGGAGCGCATCCTCTCGCATCGCGACGAGTTCGGCCAATGGGATCCGCGCAACCAGCGCCCCGAGCTCTGGAGCCTGTACAACGCGCGCCTCGCCAAGGGCGAGCACCTGCGCGTCTTCCCGCTCTCCAACTGGACCGAGCTCGACATCTGGCAATACGTCGCCCGCGAGCGGCTCGCCGTCCCGAGCATCTATTTCGCCCACGATCGCGAGGTCGTGCTGCGCAAGGGGCTGCTGGTGCCCGTGACGGAGCTCACGCCGCCGCGCGCGGGCGAGGAAGTCGTCACGCGCAGCGTCCGCTTCCGCACCGTGGGCGACATCACCTGCACGTGCCCGGTCGCCTCGGACGCGGACACGGTCGACAAGATCATCGCGGAGACCGCGACCACCACGGTCACGGAACGTGGCGCCACGCGCATGGACGACCAGACCTCGGACGCTTCCATGGAACTGCGCAAGCGCGAAGGGTATTTCTGATGGCCAGGGGCATCGAGTCGCTCAATCCCGGGGGCACGTTGCGTTTCACCACCGCGGGCTCGGTCGACGACGGCAAGAGCACGCTCATCGGACGGCTCCTCCTCGACGCCAAGGGGCTGCTCGAAGACCAGCTCGCGGCCGTGGCCCGCACGAGCGCAAAACGCGGCTCCGAAGGACTCGACCTTTCGCTATTCACCGACGGCCTCACGATCGAGCGCGAGCAAGGCATCACGGTCGACGTGGCCTACCGCTACTTCGCCACGCCGCGCCGCCGCTTCATCATCGCCGACAACCCGGGCCACGAGCAGTACACTCGCAACATGGTGACGGGATCGAGCACATCGGATCTTTCGGTGATCCTCGTGGATGCCACCCGCGGCATCTCGAAGCAGACGCGCCGCCACGCGGCGGTGGCGTCGTTGCTCGCCATTCCCCGCGTCGTGGTCGCGGTGAACAAGATGGACCAGGTGGGCTGGAACCAATCCGTTTATGAGGAGATCGGGGCGGACTTCGCGTCGATCGCGGAGTCGCTGGGTCTTTCCGGCATCTCACTCATCCCCATGTCGGCGCTCGAAGGCGACATGGTGGTGCGCCGCGGCGAGCACCTGGGTTGGTACGAAGGCCCGACGCTCCTCGACGTCCTCGAAAGCGCCGAGCCGGGACGCTCGAGCTCGCATCTTCGGCTGCCGGTGCAGCTCGTGTCGCGCTCCCGCTTCGGCTCGCGCGGGGAGCATCGCGGATATCTCGGACGGATCGAGTCTGGCGTGCTCAACGTGGGCGATACGGTGCTCGCCTCTCCCGAGGGCCACGAGGCCCGCGTGGACGAGATCGTGACCCTCGACGGGACGCTGCGCTCCGCGGCCGCGGGCCGATCGATCACCGTGGTGCTCGACCGGCAAGTGGACATCGCGCGCGGCGACGTGCTCTCCCACGTCCAGGACGCTCCCACGGCCGCACGCCGGTTCGATGCGCGCCTCACGTGGCTCGACCGAGACCCGCTCGCGCCCGGCCGCCGCTATTGGCTCAAGCACGGCACGAAGAGCGTGCGCGCGAGCATCGAGAAGCTCCATTCGCGCCTGGATCTCGAGACGCTGCAGGCAGACACCGAGGCGAAGACGCTCGCGTTCAACGACATCGGCACCGTGCGCATCGGCGTCGCGCAACCCATCGCCGCCGACCGCTACGTGGACAATCGCGCGACCGGCAGCTTCATCCTCGTGGACGAGGCGACGAACCACACCGTCGCGGGCGGAATGATCTCGGAGATTCCACGTGGGTAAGGTGTACCTGGTGGGCGCCGGACCCGGCGCGCCCGATCTCCTCACGCTTCGCGCCGCGCGCCTCCTCGAATCCGCCGACATCGTGCTGCACGACGCGCTCGTGCACCCGGACACGCTCGCGCTCGCGAAGAACGCCCGCAAGATGGACGTGGGCAAGCGATACGGCAAGGTTTCCACCGAGCAGCGCTTCATCATCCGCGCCCTGATCGAGGCGGCGCGCACCCACGAGCTCGTGGTGCGCCTCAAGGGCGGCGACCCGATGCTCTTCGGCCGTGCCCAGGAAGAGATCGACGCCTTGCATGCGGCCGGCATCGAAGTGGAGGTCGTTCCCGGCATCACGGCCGCGCTCGCCGCCGCCGCCACGCTCAAGATCTCTCTCACGCGCCGCGGTGTCGCGCGCACCGTCGCGTTCCTCACCCCGCGCGTGGGCCGCGACGAGACCGCGTCCGAGTGGCTGCCCGCCGCGATCGAAGCCGATAGCGTCGTGCTGTACATGGCGGCCGGCGCGTCGCAGTCGATCGCATCCGATCTCATTCGCGCGGGAAAACCCGGCTCGACGCCCGTGGCGCTCGTGGAAAGCGCGACGCTCGCGGCCGAGAAGCGCCACTTCACGACGCTCGCGCAGCTCGAACGGGAACCCCTTCCCCGTGCCGAGGGTCCAGTCCTCATGTGCGTCGGCGAGGTCTTCCGCGACGCCGAAGCCGTCGAATCCATCCTCCGCAATCCAGACGTTTCCATTGCATGAGCGCCAACGACAAGTACACCACCGAGACAATCACCGACGTTCGTCCCTGGACCGACAGCCTCTTCTCCTTCCGCACCACGCGCGACCGCGGCTATCGCTTCGTGCCGGGGCAATTCGCTCGGCTCGGTGTTCGCGGCGGCGCCGAAGACTCGATCGTCTGGCGCGCCTATTCGATCGCGTCGGCGGCCCATGACGAGCATCTGGAATTCTTCTCGGTCGTCGTTCCCGGTGGCGCGTTCACGAGCCGGCTTTCGAAGCTGAAGGAAGGCGACGAGATCTTCGTCGAGCGGCGTAGCTACGGATTCCTCACCACGGATCGGTTCGAGTCCGGCAGGGATCTCTGGATGCTCGCCACGGGAACGGGCCTCGCGCCGTTCCTCTCGATCCTCCACGACTTCGCGACGTGGGAGACCTACGAGAACCTGATCCTCGTGCAAAGCGTTCGCACGCAGCCCGAGCTTGCCTACGAGGACCTCATCCGCGGCTTCGAGAAGAGCGAGTACTACGCGGAATTCGCGCACAAGCTGCGCTACGCGAGGATCGTCACGCGCGAACCCGTGCCCGGCGCCTTCGGCGACCGGGTGACCAAATTGCTTGCGAGCGGCGTGCTCGAGGAGAATCTCGGCGTGAAGCTGGACCACGACCGCTCGCGCATCATGCTGTGCGGCAACCCGGAGATGGTCGAGGATTCGAGGAAGCTCCTGGTCGAGCGCGGCTTCCGCCTGTCGCGCCGCGGCGAGCCCGGACACCTGGCGGTGGAGAACTACTGGTGAGCGCAAGGGAAGTCGACGAACAGCAGCTCGAGGCGCCCGCGGCGATCTTCGAGCGCGCCTCGCATCGAGGGCATCGCCAGGGGCTGCAATACGCGGGCGCCGTGACGCCGGCCGAGGCCCATCACCTCGCGCAGGCCGGCGCCGCCGAGATCGTCGACGTGCGGACCCAGGCCGAATGGCGCGACGTGGGACATGTCGAAGGCCCGCAGCTCATCGTGTGGCCGCGCGACGGCGGAGCCGACGAGGTCCACGAATTCCTCAAGCACCTGCGCGAAGCGTTCGATCCGGAGCAACCGCTGCTGTTCCTCTGCCGCAGCGGGGTGCGCTCCCACTACGCGGCCCTCGTCGCCGCATCCGCGGGCTTCAGGAAGGCCTACAACATCCTCGAAGGTTTCGAGGGGCATCCCGCGGCCGGCGACGGCTGGCGCGCAGCGGGCCTTCCCTGGAAGAAGTGATGGCGCAGGACACGCCCCGCTGGCATTCGCCGACCGGCGAGGTCATCAGCTGCGTGGAGAAGCTCAAGGTGCTGCGCGAGAATCTCGAGGAGATCCGCGCGAGTTGCCAGGATGCGCTCGACGACGCGGTGCTGATGGGCTGCGACGACAAGGAGTTTCGCGCGGCATTGGTGGACCTCGTGTCGAAGCTGGAAAGCGCGTACAAGAGCCTGCCGGACTCCTGAACCGCCTTACAATCCATGGGAAATGATTCCCTGGATTCGCGGAAACGCGCCGTTCCCGCCGATCACGAAGGCGCTCCACGCGCCCAACGGCCTGCTTTGCGCCGGCGCCGACCTTTCGCCGGATCGCCTCCTGAGCGCGTACAGCCAGGGCATCTTTCCCTGGTATTCCGAAGGCGATCCGATCCTCTGGTGGTCGCCGGACCCGCGCATGGTCCTCTTCCCGAACGAGCTGCGGATCTCGCATTCCCTGAAGAAAACACTCGCCCGCGGCATCTTCGAGACGCGCTTCGACACGGCGTTCGGCGACGTGATCGAGCAATGCGCGGCGCCGCGGGACGGCCGGGCGGGCACGTGGATCGTCCCGGAGATGGTCGCCGCGTACAAGGTCCTCCACGAGCGGGGATTCGTGCACTCCGTGGAATCGTGGCGCGACGGCGAGCTCATGGGCGGCCTCTACGGGATGGCGCTCGGAAAGGTGTTCTTCGGGGAGTCGATGTTCACGCGGGCCCACGATGCGTCGAAGGTCGCGCTGGTGAAGCTGGTGGAGCGGCTCACCGCCGAGGGATTCCGGCTGATCGACTGCCAGCAGGCGACCTCGCACCTGGCCTCGCTGGGCGCCCGGGAAATCCCGAGGGCCGAATTCGCGCAACGGGTGCGGGAGTCGATACAATATCCCCTGTCCGGTTCGAAATGGACCCCCGTCTAGGGAAATGGCGAAGCTCAACGACCTTCCGATCGCGAACCTGCAGTTCTACGCGACAGCGCCTTACCCGTGCAGCTACCTGCCGGGCAAGCTGGCTCGCTCGCAGGTCGCGACGCCGAGCTACCTCATCGACACGGAAACCTACAGCGCGCTCGTCTCCGCGGGGTTCCGCCGCAGCGGCGCGTTCACGTACCGCCCCTACTGCGACCACTGCCATGCGTGCCTGCCGGTGCGCGTCGTCGCCTCCGAGTTCGCCCCCTCGCGCACGCAGCGCCGCGCCATCGCCCGCCACCAGCACCTGGAGCCGCGCTACGGCGAGCTCAAGTTCAACGCCGAGCACTACGCGCTCTATCGCCTCTACCAGAGCGAACGCCACCGCGGCGGCGGCATGGATCACGACAGCCGCGAGCAGTACGCGCACTTCCTGCTGCAGTCCAACGTGGCCACCCGCCTCATCGAGTTCCGCGAGCAGGGCGAGCTGCGCATGGTGTCGATCGTCGACGAGCTGGCCGACGGCCTCTCCTCGGTCTACACATTCTTCGATCCGCTCGTGCCGCGCGCGTCCTACGGCACCTACAACATCCTCTGGCAGATCGAGGAAGCGCGCCGCCGCGGCCTCGCCTACGTGTATCTCGGCTACTGGATCGCCCAGAGCCGCAAGATGAGCTACAAGAACCAGTTCATGCCGATCGAGGGTCTGTCGCGGGGTGAGTGGAAGCGGCTCTCGTAAGTGCTCTACTCCCTCACCCGCGCCGCGCTCTTCAAGCTCGATCCCGAAGTCGCCCATGACTTGACGCTGAAGTCGCTCTCGAAGCTGGGGCCGGGCGCCGCTTTGCTGGGCGCGGGCGAGACCCGCAACGAGACACGTCGCGTGATGGGCATCGATTTCCCGAATCCCGTGGGGCTCGCCGCGGGGCTCGACAAGAACGGCGAATATATCGATGCCCTCGCGGCGCTCGGTTTCGGCTTCATCGAGATCGGAACCGTGACGCCGCGGCCCCAACCGGGAAATCCCAAGCCGCGCATGTTCCGCCTCGTCGGACATGAGGCGCTCGTCAACCGGCTGGGGTTCAACAACGACGGCATGGAGAAGCTCCTCGCGAACGTGGAGCGCGCGAGCTTCCGCGGCGTCCTCGGAATCAACATCGGCAAGAACTTCGATACGCCGATCGAGAAGGCGGCCGGCGACTACCTGGCTTGCCTCGACGCGGTCTACGCGAAGGCGAGCTACGTCACCGTGAACATCTCCTCGCCCAACACGAAGAACCTGCGCGACCTGCAGTCCGGGGAGAAGCTCGAGGAGCTCCTCTCGGCGGTCATGGCGCGGCGCAAGTCCCTCGCCCAGAAGCATGGGAAGGAAAAGCCGATCGCGGTGAAGGTCGCCCCGGATCTCGAAGATGCGCAGGTCGACGCGATCGCCGCGATCGCCATCAAGCACGGCGTCGATGCGCTCATCGCGACCAACACGACGGTCTCGCGGGAGGGCGTCGAAAGCGATCCGCGCGCCGCGGAGACCGGAGGCTTGAGCGGCAGGCCGTTGATGGCGCGTTCCACCGCCGTGCTCTCGAAATTCTCTCGCGCGCTGGGCGGTGCCGTGCCGCTGATCGGAGTCGGCGGCATCACGACCGGCGCCGACGCGCACGCAAAGATCGCGGCGGGCGCAAGTCTCGTCCAGGTCTACACGGGCTTCATCTATCGCGGCCCGCACCTCATCTCGGAGGCGCGACGAGCGCTTCGGACCTAGCGCCATGATGATCGGCGTTCCGCGGGAGACCAAGGAAGGCGAGCGGCGCATCGCGCTGCTGCCCCTGGCGGTCCAGGAACTCACGGCAGCGGGACACACCACGTTGGTCGAGACCCACGCGGCACTGGGGATCGGCATCGGCGACGACGACTATCGCGACGCGGGCGCGGACATCGTCACGGCGAGGGACGTCTGGGATGCCGATCTCATCGTCAAGGTGAAGGAGCCGCAGGCGGCGGACCTGCGCTCGATGCCCAAGGGCGCGACGGTCTTTTCGTTCCTGCACCTCACGGGCGAGCCGGAGCGCGTGCGCGCCCTCGCCGGGCGTGGCGCCACCGCGATCGCATTCGAATCGGTGCGCGACAAGCAGGGGCGCTTCCCCTTGCTCGCACCGATGTCGGACATCGCGGGACGCATGGCGATCGACGCCGGCCGCAACCTGCTGGGCCGGGTGCCGCAGCGAGTGCTTGTGCTCGGTGCCGGCCACGCGGGTCAGGAAGCGGCGAAGGCGGCGCGACTGGCAGGATCGCAGGTCACGATGCTCGCGCGAACAGCGCGCGACGGAGTCGAGGCGGCCTCTCCGGAAGCCATCGAACGCTACGCGCTCGAGGCCGATCTCGTCGTGGCGGCGGCGTTCGTGGCGGGACAGCCCGCACCCAAGTTGATTCCGCGAAGCCTCGTGAAGCGGATGAAGCGCGGTGCGGTGATCGTGGACGTGTCGATCGAGGAAGGCGGCATCGCCGAAACGTCGCGCAGGACCACGCACGCAAAGCCCACCTTCGTCGAAGAAGGCGTCATCCACTATTGCGTGGGGAACATGCCGGCGGCCCGTCCGGCCGAGGCCGCGGCCGCGATCTCCGAAGCCGTGCTGCCCTACGTGATGGACATGGCCGACGAGGGCGTGGCCACGGCGCTGCTCGGAAACCCCGAGCTTCGCGAGGCCGTGCTGTTGTGGGAAGGCCAGGTGGTCCAGCCTGCAATCGCGGCGGAATCGGGCCTGCCTTACACTGCGCTCACAGATTCAATGCTCGCCGAATCCCAGTGACATCCCTCGCCCAACGCATCGATGCGCTCCTCCCGCAGACGCAATGCACGCGCTGCGGATATGACGGATGCCGTCCCTACGCGAACGCGATCGCGGCGGGCGAGGCGGGCATCGACCAATGCCCGCCCGGAGGAGACGCCGGTGTCGCGAAGCTCGCCCGGCTCCTGGGCCGCGACACCGCGCCGTTGAATCCGGATTTCGGCGAGTTCATGCCGCCACGCGTCGCCGTCATCGACGAGGAGACCTGCATCGGCTGCACCAAGTGCATCCAGGCCTGTCCCGTCGACGCGATCGTCGGCGCCTCGAAGCTCATGCACACGGTCATCGCATCGTGGTGCACGGGCTGCGAGCTTTGCATCCCGCCGTGCCCGGTGGATTGCATCGCGCTGATCGCATCGGGGGCGCTGCCCGACGCCGACCTTTCGCGCTCGCGGCATGACGCGCGCGCCCTCCGTATCGAACGGGACGCCGCCGAGCGCGCTGCCCGGCTGGAGTCCTACGAATGACACCCGCGAAGCGCGAGGAATTCTTCCGCCTGCTCGCCAGGGCGATGCCGGATCCGAAGAGCGAACTCGAGCACACGACGCCCTTCGAGCTCCTCGTGGCCGTGGTCCTTTCGGCGCAAGCCACCGACAAGGGCGTGAACGTGGCGACGCGCAAGCTCTACCCGGTGGCGAACACGCCGGCGAAGATCGCGGCCCTCGGCGTCGAAGGCCTCGAGGGATACATCAAGACGATCGGCCTGTATCGCGGCAAGGCGAAGAACGTGGTCGCGCTGTCGAAGATCCTGCTCGAGAAACACGGCGGCGAGGTGCCCCGCACGCGCGAGGACCTGGAAGCGCTGCCCGGCGTGGGCCGCAAGACCGCGAACGTGGTGCTGAACGTCGCCTTCGGCGAATCGACGATGGCGGTCGACACGCACGTCTTCCGAGTGGCCAATCGCACGGGGCTCGCGCCCGGCAAGAATCCCCTCGAAGTGGAGCTCAAGCTCCTCAAGGTGACTCCGCCCAGGTACCTCCTGAACGCGCACCACTACCTCATCCTGCACGGGCGCTACACCTGCCTCGCGAAGAAGCCCCTCTGCGCGAAATGCCCGGTATTCGGGCCGTGCGAGTTCAAGGAGAAGAAGAAATACGCGAAGGAGGCCGAAGCGCCGGCGAAGAAAGCGAAGCTGCCCAAGGGGCGCGATGTTTAGCCCGACGCGGGACCAATCGCGAGAGTTCCTCTTCGACGTCTGGCGAAAGCACAAGGAGAAACTCCCCCTCACGCCGCTTGAATCCATGGCGCTCGACATCGTGCTCGAGCATCCGGAATACCACGCCATCCTCGACGACCCCGAGCGCTATCTCGACCGCGACTGGAAGCCCGAGGGCGGCGAGACCAACCCGTTCCTCCACATCGCCATGCACCTTGCGATCGCGGAGCAGGCCTCCATCGACCAGCCTCCGGGGATCCGCGCCGCCCTCGAGCAGCTCGCCGCGAAGCACGGCTCGATGCACGACGCGCGCCACGACGTGATGGAGTGCCTCGCCGAGGTGATCTGGCAGGCACAGCGCAACGGCACCGGCTTCGACAACGCGATCTACCTGCAATGCCTGGAACGCAAGACAACGTGAGTCACCCCGGCGCAGGCCGGGGCCCGATCCATGCCGCCGACTCGCCCTACGCCTGGACGCGGCTGTGGATCACGCTCGTGATCATCACCGTGGGCGCGAGCGGCATGTACGTCGTTCCCGTCGTGCTTCCGGCCGTGCAGGCGGAGTTCGGCATCGCGCGCGCCGCGGCTTCGACGTCCTACTCCCTCCTGATGGTGGGCTTCGGCCTCGGCGGCGTGCTGATGGGCCGGATGGCGGACCGCTTCGGCATCCAGTGGCCCCTGGCGATCGGCGCGATCGGCCTGGGCGCGGGATTCATCGTCGCCGCGTACGCGCAGGACGTGTGGACGTTCAACCTCGCCCACGGAATCCTCATGGGTTTGCTGGGCTGCTCGGTCACGTTCTCGCCGCTGCTCGCCGATACCTCGCTCTGGTTCGAGAAGCGCCGCGGCATCGCCGTCGCGATCTGCGCGAGCGGCAACTACCTTGGCGGCGCGATCTGGCCGCCCGTCGTGCAGCACTTCGTGCAAACGGTGGGATGGCGCGCCACCTACATCGGGATGGGCGTGGTGGCGACCGTCGTGATCTTCGCCCTGTCCTTCGCGATGCGTCCACGCCCGCCGCTCGCGCGGGCGCCGGCGAAGAGCGCGCTCAACGCGCATCCGTCCGGTCGCCCGTTCGGACTGTCGCCGCTCGCGGCGCAGGTGATGCTGTGCATCGCGGGGCTAGCGTGCTGCGTGGCGATGTCGATGCCGCAAGTCCATATCGTCGCGTACTGCGGCGACCTCGGATACGGCCCGGCGCGCGGCGCGGAGATGCTCTCGCTCATGCTCGCCTGCGGCATCGTGAGCCGCCTGCTCTCGGGCTGGATCTGCGACCACATCGGCGGCTTGCGCACGCTCCTGCTCGGCTCGGCGCTCCAGGGCGTGGCGCTGCTGCTCTTCCTGCCGTTCAACGGCCTCGCTTCCCTCTACGTGATCTCGGCCCTTTTCGGCCTCTTCCAGGGCGGCATCGTGCCCTCCTACGCGATCATCGTGCGCGAGCACTTCGAGCCGCGCGAAGCCGGCGCGCGAGTGGGCACCGTGATCATGTTCACGCTCTTCGGAATGGCGCTCGGCGGCTGGATGTCGGGCAAGATCTTCGACCTCACGCACTCGTACCACGCGGCGTTCCTGAACGGGATCGCGTGGAACCTCGTGAACCTCACGATCGTGCTCGTGCTCCTGCAACGCACGCGCGGCGGAACGCGCCTCGCGACGGCCGGGTAACGCCGTTCATTCGGTCTGCCTGAGCAGCTCCACGAGGTATTGCTTCCAGAGGATCGCCTTCGTGTGCGTTCCGTGGCCCACCGTCTCGTCGGAGAGCGGGATCACGATCGAACGCCCATGGGGCACCCGCTTCACGCCGGCTTCGAGCGTGCCCAGCTCCGGCGGATTGATGAGGTCGTCGGCCGAATTGATCGCGAGGAGCGGCGCGCGGATCTTGCCCAGGTCCGCCGACGGATCGTAGTCCCACGACGCATCGAGCGCATAGGCGAGGTCGTTGCCGTCGAAGTTGGCCATCTGCGTGGAAACCGTCTTGTCGAGGTAGTCGTCGACCTGGACGCGCGTGGGCAGCGTCTTCTGCCGGATCATGCTGTTGCTGCCCATGAAGAGCAGCATCTCGATCGCGACGCGCAATCCCTCGGGCTGGCGGATGTAATCGCCGCCGCTGAAATCCGGGTCGTTGCGGATCGCATCGATCGAGACCTTGCGCCACATGCGGTTTCGTCCCGCGATCGGCACCGGATTGCTCGCGAGCGGCATCAGCGCATCCATGAAATCCGGATGCAGCTCGCCCCACATCCACGCCTGCATTCCGCCCATGGAGGTGCCCATCACGAGGCGCAGGTGGTCGACTTTCAGGCCCTCGGTGAGCATCCGGTACTGGGCCTCGACCATGTCGCGGTAGCCGTAGCGCGGGAATCTCGCGTGCAGTCCGTCGCTCGGCTTGGAAGACTTGCCGTGGCCGAGGCCGTCGGGCACGACGACGAAGTATTTCGCGGCGTCGAGCGGTTGCCCCGGGCCGAAGAGCTCGCCCGCGAAGAGGACGGCTCCGTAGGGTGGTTCGGTCAGGCTCGCGCCGCTTCCACCGGTGCCGTGCCCGATCAGCACGACGTTGGTGGCGCGCCCCTTCGCGTCGCGGGCGATCTTGCCGAACGTGCGGTAATGGATGCGCACCTCCGGAAGCGTCTCCCCGCTCGCGAACCTGAAGTCGCGCGCCACGAAGTCGGCCTCGGTCGCCTTCGGAAAATCGGCAGCCGCGGCGCATCCGGTCGCGGC
>DATGGI010000223.1:0-6033 GCA_035308545.1 Usitatibacter sp. | reverse complement strand
GAGGTGGCTCAGCTGCGCCGTGGGCGGCGAGGCGATCCGCGCCCTCTGCTTCACCGTGAATCGCGATTGCGCGGCCTACACCGGCGAGTTGCCCGAGCACGTGATGGTCGAAGCGATCGCGGGCGCCGCGGGCAACTACGGCCCCGCGCACGACTACCTCTTCAAGACGACGGAGACATTGCGCCAGCACGGCATCCGCGACGAGCGCGTGGAGCACCTCGCGAACCTCGTGCGAAGCCGCCTCGCGCTGCAACGCTGAGGCTAGCCCGGGGTCGAGGCGAATCCCCGGCGCCGCATCAGCGCGTCGATCTTCGGATCGCGGCCGCGGAAGGCGCGATACCCCTCGGCGGGATCGACTGTGTTGCCCGCGGAGAAGACGTACTCGTGGAGCTTGCGCGCGACGGCCTTGTCGTACGCGCCGCCCGCTTCGGTGAACGCCTCGAAGGCGTCGGCCGAAAGCGTGTCGGCCCAGAGGTAGCTGTAGTACCCGGCCGCGTAGGCATCGCCGTCGAAGAGGTGCCCGAAATGCGGCAGGCGATGGCGCATTGCCATCTCCCGCGGCATGCCGATCGCGTCGAGCGTCTCGCGCTCGAAGCTCGCGACGTCCGCGACCTTCGCGGGATCCAGGTGCATGCGCATGTCCACGAGCGCGCTCGACAGGTACTCGACGTTCTCGAAGCCCTTGTTGAACTTCGAGGCCCGATCGATCTTTTCCACGAGTGACGCGGGAATCGGCTCGCCGGTCCTGTAGTGACGCGCGTAGCGCCTGAGGACCTCGGGGGTCGCGAGCCAATGCTCGAGGAGCTGCGACGGGAATTCCACGTAGTCGCGGTCCACGCGCGTGCCCGAGAGCGACGGATAGCGAACGCTCGAGCTGATGCCGTGCAGGCCATGCCCGAACTCGTGGAACAGCGTGGTCGCGTCGGACCAGCTCACGAGCACCGCCTCGCCGGGCTTGCCCTTCACGAAATTGGAGTTGTTCGAAACGATCGTGGTCACGTCGCCGTCGAACCGCTCCTGCGCGCGGTAGATGCTCATCCACGCGCCCGAGGACTTGTCGGGACGCGCGTAGGGATCGAAGTAGAAGAGCGCCACGTGCCTGCCCGCCGCGTTCCGGACTTCCCAGACGCGGACGTCGGGGTGCACCACGGGAACATCCTTCGCCGGCGTGAACGAATATCCGAGCAGCTCGCCCGCCACCCAGAACATCGCCTCGCGCAGGTTCTCGAGCTGCAGGTAGGGCGTGACCTCGTTGTCGTCCACGTCGAACTTTTCCTTGCGGACCCTCTCGGCGTAGAAGCGGTAGTCCCAGGGCTCGATAGCCGTGCCGGCCATCGCCTGCATGTCGGCCACTTCCTCTGCCACGCGCCGCACCGCCGGCTCCCACACGGCCTCCATGAGCTGCGTCGCGCGCTCGGGCGTCTTCGCCATGCTCATCTCGAGGCGCCAGTGCGCGTGGCTCGCGTAGCCCAGCAGCTTCGCGCGCTCGTCGCGCAGCTTCACGATCTCGCCGACGATGGGCTTGTTGTCGCGGCCCTCGCCGTTGTCGCCCCGGCCCACGAACGCCTTCCACGCTTTCGCGCGCAGGTCGCGCCGTGTCGAGAACGTGAGGAACGGCTCGACGCTCGATCGCGTGTTGAGGATCGCCCACTTGCCCTTCTCGCCCCGCAACGAGGCCGCCTCGGCGGCAGCCGCGCGCAGCGAATCGGGCAACCCCTCGAGATCACGCTCCGAATCCAGGATGAGCGCGGAACCTTCGTCGGCGAGCACGTTCTGGCTGAACTCGGTGTAGAGCGCGGCGAGGCGCTGGTTGATCGCCGCGAGGCTCGCCTTCGCCCCGGGCGCGAGGCGCGCGCCGCTGCGCGCGAAATCCGTGTACCTGAGCCAGGTGAGGCGCCGTTGCTCCGCGTCCAGCCCGGAGCGCTCGCGCGCTTCGTAGACGGCGGAGATCCTCGCGAAGAGCTTCTCGTCCTGGACGATGCGGTCGCGGTGCGCCGCGAGCCTAGGCTCCACCTCGGTCTCGACCTCGCGGAACGCCTTCGTGCGCATCGTCCCGCCGAAGACGTTGTAGAGGCTCATCACGCGGTCGAACGCTCGGCTCGAGCGCTCAAGCGCCTCGATCGTATTCGCGAACGCGGGAGGCGACGGATCCGAAGCGATGCGTTCGATGTTCGCGAGGCTCTCGGCCATCGCGGCGTCGAGCGCCGGCTTGAAGTGCTCGACCTTGACCGCCGCGAATGGCGGCACTCCGCCGAAGGGACCGCTCCAGCGTTCGAGAAGGGGATTGGCCACGGCTGCCTCCTAGACTCGCGCGCGCGGATCCTTGTGGGATAACCGCGCCAACAGGTAGTCGACCTCGGCGCGCGCCGCGGGTGTGAGGGCGGCGCCGGGTTTTCTCAACGTATCCGAAGCGATGATACCCCTGCGCATCATCACGTACTTGCGCACCGCGAGTCCCGGCCCGGGCTGCTGCTCGTAGCGGATGAGCGGGAGGTGCGCGTCGAAGAGGTCATGGGCCTCGTCGCGCTTGCCGGCCTTCGAGAGGCGCACGACGTCCACCAGCATGTCGGGAAAGCAATAGCCCGTGTTCGCGCCGTCGGCTCCGCGCTCCATCTCGAAATCGAGGAAGAGCGCGTTGTTGCCGATGAGGATCGGCAGGCGCCGCATGGAGCCGTCCTTCTCCCAGGCGCGGAGCTGCGAGATCTTCTCGAGGCCCGGCCAGTCCTCGTGCTTGAGGAACCAGCACGACGGATTCTCCGTGTGGATTCGCCGGATCACCGCGGGGGTCATCTGCACGGAAAACGTGAGCGGGTAGTCCTGGATCACGAACGGCACGCCGGCGCCGATCGCCTCCGAAGCCTGCCTGTAGTACTGCACGATCGAGTCGTCGGTGCGCAGCGTATTGGGTGGAGCGATCATCACGCCCGAGGCGCCGGCGGCCATCACGTCCTGTGCGAGCGCGCGCATCGCCGCGAATCCGGGCGCGGAGACTCCGACCACGACCGGAACCTTCGCGCGATTCAGCACGCGTTTCACGATCGATACCGATTCCGCATGATCCATCTTCGGCGCTTCGCCCAGCTGCCCCAGCACCGTCATCCCCGTCACGCCCGCCCCGAGGAAGAAGTCGGTCATGCGGTCGACGGAGGACTCGTCGATGCGCCCGTCGGAATGGAACGGCGTCGGCGCGATGACGAAGACGCCCTCCGCCCTATCTGTGTTCATCTGTGTTCATCTGTGGTTGCTAGCCCTTGCTCTTCTCGTAGCGAGCCTTGTTCTCGGCATTGGGCGGATAGAGCCCCGGCAGCGCCGCACCCTTCTCCACCTCGGACATGATCCAGCCTTCGAGGCGCTCCTGCTCCGGCGCGGCCGCCACGACGTCGTCGATCAATGCCGCGGGAATCAGCACCGCGCCATCGTCGTCCACGACGACCCAGTCATCGGGGAACACGGCGACACCACCGCAGCCGATGGGCTCGCCCCAGTTCACGAACGTGAGTCCCGCCACCGAAGGCGGCGCGGCGGCGCCCTGGCACCACACGGGGAGGCCCGTTGCGCGAACACCCGCCACATCGCGCATCACGCCATCGGTCACGAGCGCCGCGACGCCGCGCTTCCTGATGCGCGCGCAGAGGATGTCGCCGAAGATGCCCGCGTCGGTGACGCCCATCGCGTCGGCCACGGCGATGCAGCCCTCGGGCATGGCCTCGATGGCGGCGCGCGTCGAGATGGGCTTGGACCACGACTCCGGCGTCGCGAGGTCCTCGCGGGCCGGCACGAATCGCAGCGTGAAGGCCTTGCCCACGAGGCGCGGTTGCCCCGGGTTGAGCGGACGCGTGCCGCGCATCCAGACGTTGCGAAGGCCCTTCTTCAACAGGATCGTGGTGACTGTCGCTGTCGTCACGCGCGAAAGGGTCGCGACGATCTCCGGGTCCCGGCTCATTGGATTCGTTCTTCCGTGCGATGCGCTTCGGGAGCGCGAACGCGCGATTCTACGCGAGGCGCGAGAGGAATTCCCTGACGCGCGCGGCATTGGCGCCGATGTCGCTGCGCCCCACGCGCGAGACGCTGCGCACGTCCAGGCGGCTCCCGCCGGATCCTTCGGGGCGCACGCGCACGACGACGTCGTCCTTGAATCCGAACCAGCCCGTGGTTGCCGTGGCCTCGACCCGTCCAGCCGCCATGTCGGTTGCGACGACGTCCCATCCGAGCGCGCGCGCGAGGTCGCTGGCGCGTTGGGTGGCCTCGGCGACACCCTCCTTCGTCGTGAGCGGCTTGATGTCCGGATAGGCTTCCCGCTGTTGCTTCGCGACGGCCTCGCCCCCATAGGCGGCTCCGTTGGGCGCGGCGGCACGCGCGGGCATCAGCGCGACGAAGGCGGGCGGATCGGCCGTGTCCGTCGTGATGTCGTGGATCGGAGGAACCGATTTCGCCTTGCCGAGCAGGATCAAGGGCGGCGCGATCGCCACCAGCGCCAGCACGAGCGCGGCGAACGGAAGCGCGCGGCTCGAGTGCCAGCGAGGAACCGAGGACACGCCGAGGAGGATCACCGCGAGGACCACCGCCGCGATGCCGGTCCAGGTGGACCATGCAAGCATCGAGAGACCCGTGCGATAGGTCCATACGTCGAACCTCGTGCCGGGCCCGGCAGCCACCATCATCGCGAGCGCTGCGACGGCCACGACGAGGACCAGGATTTTCGCGAGATGCATCCGGGGAATTATCCCCCGGTTTCAATGAAGGGACGGGGGAATGATCCTGATCCGGGCGGCCTGGGTCGCCTCCATCACGGCGAGCCCGCGGCGCGCGAGGCGCACGCTCTGGCCCGCGCGAAGCCACAGGTCGTCGCGGCCGCGCTCCTCGGTGATCCAGACGCGCCCCGCGTCGCACGCGACTTCGACACCCTCGGGGTCGTCGAGGCGCAGCACTTCGCCGGCCGCGAGGATTACAGCGTGCATGCGGCGAGCATCCCGGCGTGGCGCGCCGCGACGAGCGCGAAACCGACTGTCATGACCCCGATGAGGGCGATCGAGGTTGCGATCCGGATGAGGCAGGCGTTCATGGCGATGTTTCCTTTGCAAGTGTGAGCATTATTGACGCTCGAGCCTCTCGCGCCCAAACGATATCTTCGAAACCTGTTTGTGAGTATTATTCACACATGGTCCGACGCCTGCCACCCCTGTCGGCACTGCGCCCCTTCGAGGCGGCCGCGCGCCTGGAGAGCTTCTCGCGCGCCGCGGAGGAGCTGCACCTCACCCATGGCGCCGTGAGCCGCCAGGTGCGCGCGCTGGAGGAACACGTGGGAGCGCCCCTCTTCACGCGCCACGGCAAGCGCGTCGCGCTTACGTCGGCGGGCCGCGCGTACGCCGAGCGCATCCGCGCCTCGCTCCAGGAGATCGCGCAGGCCACGGAAGCCGCGGGCGCCGTGCGCCGCGACAACCGCCTCACGCTGAGCGTCCTGCCCTCCTTCGCCTCGCGCTGGCTCATGCCGCGGCTCATCCGGTTCATGGACGCGAATCCGAAGATCGAGGTGAACGTGCTCGCGACGAACCAGCTCGCCAACTTCGCGGCCGACGAGGTGGACATCGCGATCCGCTTCGGCCGCGGGCCGTGGCCGGGCCTCGTGTGCGAGAAATTCCTCGACGACGAGTACTTCCCGGTGGCGAGCCCGAAGATGAATCGCGGCAAGCTGCCGAAGGAACCGAAGGACCTGCTCAGGCTGCGCGTGATGCGCGAGGATCGCGACTACTGGGAGCAGTGGTTCACGGCTGCGGGAGTGACGCTCGCCACGCCCCTCGAAGGCCCCTACTTCAACGACTCGACGTATTCGCTCGCCGCCGCGGCACGCGGCGAGGGTGTGGCCATCGCGCGCAAGTCCATCGTCACCGAGGACCTCGAGCGCGGCGTCCTCAAGCGGCTGTTCGGCGTGGGCGTGCGCTCCGCCGAGAGCTACTGGTTCGTGAGCCCGAAGGAAGTCGCGGATTCGCCGAAGCTGAAGGCGTTCCGCGAATGGCTGATCGCGGCGGCACGACG
>DATGGI010000222.1:0-6387 GCA_035308545.1 Usitatibacter sp. | reverse complement strand
TCGAGTCCCTCTGGGAGCTCGATCGCGTGGGCAGCGTGGCCATCGCGCCCGACGGGTCGGCCGCGGTCTGCACCGTCACCTCGTACTCGATGGAGAAGAACAAGGGCACCACGAGCCTTTGGTTGCTCCCTTGCGCTGCGCGCGATCCGCGGCGGCTCACCAGCTGCGGCGACAAGGACGGCAATCCCGCCTGGTCGCCGAAGGGCGATCGCATCGCCTTCCTCGCGAAGCGCGAGCAGGAAGGCCGCAAGGACGGCGAACGCCAGCTCTACGTGATTCCCGCGGACGGCGGCGAGGCCGAACGCAAGAGCGACTTCGCGCCCGGCATCGACGACTTCAAGTGGATGCCCGATGGCCGCCGCGTCGTCTTCATCTCGTGGTTGTGGCCGGACGTGAAGGGCGCCCGCGCGCAGGCGAAGCGGCACAAGGCGTTCGCGGATCGCAAGGAAAGCGCCTACGTCACATCCGAAAGCCTCTACCGCTTCTTCGACCGCAACCTTCCGATGGGCCGCGTCCCGCATCTCCTCATGCTCGATCTGGAGAGCGGCCGCGTCACGGATCTCTTCGAGGGGACGGGTTACGAGCTTCCTCGCCACGATCCGTGCGCGGCGCATTTCGACATCTCGCCCGATGGGCGGCGCATCGCTTTCGTGCACGACCCCGCGGCGAAGAAGCGTACGTCGAATCCGCTGGCGATCGCGGAGCTCGAGGTTCGCAGCCGCCGCTTCACCGCGCTCGCGTCGAACGCAGCGTGGGACTACGACGCGCCGCGCTACAGCCCCGATGGCTCGCGGATCGCGTGCCTCTCGCGGAACGTCGGCAAGCGGCACACGGCGCTCGCGAGACTCACGGTGCTGCAACGCGGCAAGCGCCCGCGCATCGTGGGCGATGGATGGCGACTCGACGTCGAAGGCCCGCTGCGGTGGACACCTGAAGGAAGCGCGGTGCTCTTCGCGGCCCAGGAGAACGGGCGACGGCACCTGTGGCGTTGCGATCTTGCGCGCGAGGATCTCGGCAAAGTGCTGCAAGGCGGCACGATCCACGCCTTCGACATCGGCCGCGATGAAACCATCGCCGTCGCGATCGATTGCGCGGAGCATCCGGTGCAGGTCCACGCGATCCGTCCAGGGAAGGTGACGCGCCTCGAGGCCTTCAACGATGAGCGCATGGCGAAGATCCGGCTCGGCGAAACGCGCGAGACATGGCTGCGCGGCGCGCGCGGCGACCGGGTGCAGATGTTCCTCACGTTTCCGCCGCGCTTCGATCCCCGCAAGAAATATCCGGTCCTGCAGATGATCCACGGGGGGCCGTACGCGGCGGCGGGCGACACGTTCGGATATCGGTGGAACGCGCACGTCTTCGCTTCACGCGGATACGTGGTCGCGGCCGTGAACTACCACGGCTCGAGCGGATACGGCTTCGCTTTCCGCGACAGCATCATGGGGCGCCAGGGCGAGCTCGAGACGCGTGACATCGAGGCCGGCACCGATTGGATCCTGAAGCAGCGCTGGGCCGATCGCAGGCGCCTCTTCGCGGCGGGCGGGAGCTACGGCGGATTTCTCGTCGCGTGGATGAACGGCCACATTGCCGCGGGCCGTTACCGTTCTTACATCTGCCACGCCGGGGTCTTCGACCGCGTCGCGACGTTCAGCGCCGATTCATACAGCGAGCGGCCGCGCGATCTCCACGCGCTCTTCTATGAAGATCCCCGGAAGGTCGCCGCGCAAAGCCCGCACACGTTCGCGCATCGCATGGCGACGCCGACGCTCGTGATCCACGGCACCAACGACTATCGCGTCCCCGACACGAACGGCCTCGCGTACTACAACACGCTCCAATCGCGCGGGGTGAAGGCGCGGCTCGTCTGGTTCCCGGACGAGAATCACTGGGTCCTCAAACCCCGGAACTCGAAGCTCTGGTATGAGGAGTTCTTCGCGTGGCTGAAGGAGACGGCGCTAGGGCGCTGACCGCGCGACGCGCCGCACCGCCTGCGGCGGTTGCCCGTACAGGCGGATGAACGCCCGGCGCATGCGCTCCGCGTTCTCGAATCCCACGTGGCGCGCGATGACCTCGATCGACGCGGTCGTCTCCGTGACTTGCGAATGCGCAGCCTCGGTGCGAAGGCGCTCGATCGCCCGCGCCGGCGTCTCCCCGGTCTCGCGGACGAAGATGCGGCTGAACTGCCGCGCGCCGAGGTTCGCCGATTCGGCCAGGCGCTCGACCGACAGGCGCTCGTCGAGATGCTCGCGCGCGTAGCTCAGGGCGCGGCGCACGCGATCGGTTTCGGGCTCGAGCCGCATCATCTCGGAAAATTGCGACTGGCCGCCCATGCGCCGGTGATATACGACGAGCACCCGGGCCGCGCGCTGGGCGACGTCGTAGCCGAGATCCTCCTCGATGATCGCGAGCGAGAGGTCGATCCCAGCGGTCACGCCGCCGGAGGTCCAGAGGTCGCCGTCCTTCAGGTAGATGTGGTCGAGCTCCCAGCGCACCTGCGGATAACCCTGCTGCAATTGGTTCGCGTATTCCCAGTGCGTGGTGGCGCGGCGGCCTTCGAGAAGCCCCGCCTCCGCGAGCAGGAACGCGCCCGAGCACACGCTCGCGACACGGCGCGCGCGCTTCGCGACGCGATGGACCAGCGCGACAATCGATTTGCTGCGGCTCGCGGCCACGGCGCCGCGGCCGCCCACGACGACGAGCGTGTCGAGCCGGGCGTTGTCGAGCGGAGACGTGTTCACCGACACGCCGCTAGAGCTCACGATCTCGCCGCCCGTTTCAGAGAACGCGGTGAGCCGGTACGGCGCGGGACGGACCTCATGGCGCGGCACGTCGAAAGCGGCGAGCGGCCCCGACAAGTCGAGGATGTTGAATTCCGGAAACACCAGGAAGCCGATATGCATCATTGAAAGGTCGTGAAACTGTAATGTCCTGAATTGAGGGATATTGGTCCTTTATGACATAAGCGTAGGGGCTACGATGCGCAATGTCAATGTCCCACGACTGCCTCCACTACTCCAGCTACCTCCAGGCCGAGATCGCCAGGGCGCGTGCCCAACGCGACCTCGCCGTGGCGACGCTGGTGCTCGACGCCATCGAGCGAATCGTTCGTGGCGTGATGAAACTCGTTGCCGATGCCACACGAGCTCGTGCCTGAGGCGGGCGCCGGCTTTCGCCGCGCGCGCCCCGCCGACGCGGACATGATCGCCGCCCTCGTGAACGGCGCGTTCAGTGGCGACCACGGCACGGCGGGCTGGACGTACGAGAACGAGATCTTCGAGGGCGAGCGCACCCACGCCACGGAGATCCTCGACCTGCTCGCGAGGCCGCAATCGATGTTCCTGCTGCGCTTCCAGCAGAGCGAGGTCGTGGGATGCGCGTATCTCCGGAAGACCGGCGGCGCGGCCTACCTGGGAATGCTCGCGGTGCGCCCGTCGTTGCAAGGCAGCGGCGTCGGCAAGCGAATCATGGCGGAGGCCGAGCGCATCGCTCGCGACGAGATGCATTGCACGCTGATGACGATCGGAGTCATCACGAACCGTCGCCCGGACGTGACCGCGTTCTACGAGCGGCGCGGTTTCGCGCGCACGGGAAGGATCAAGCCCTTCGAGGGCTCGCAGGCACGCAGGCAGAAGAAGGCGCAGGACGCACGCGCCGAATGGATGGAGAAGAGACTCACGGGAAATCACGCAGGTTGACGGAGAAAAACGAAATGGCAGGCAGCGAAAAGGGGTACAAGGGAAGTTGTTTCTGCGGCACCGTGGAATTCACCCTCGCCGGCGAACCCGCCGGCATGGGCTATTGCCACTGCGAGTCGTGCCGCAAGTGGTCGGCCGGCCCGGTCAACGCGTTCACGTTGTGGAAACCCGACGCGCTCAAGGTCACGCGCGGCGCCGACAAGATCGGCACGTACAACAAGACGCCGAACAGCTATCGCAAGTGGTGCAAGCAATGCGGCGGCCACGTCTTCACGGATCATCCGGGCATGGGGCTGGTCGACGTATATGCCGCGGTCATCGATCATTTCCCGTTCACGCCGGGCATCCACGTGAACTACCAGGAGACGAAGCTTCGCATCAAGGACGGCCTGCCCAAGATGAAGGACATGCCGAAGGAAATGGGCGGCTCCGGCGTCGCGCTGGGGGACTGAAGAATGTTCTCATTCCTCTACGGCCTTTCCGTCTACGTGGTCTTCCTCGCCACGTTCCTGTACGTGATCGCGTTTTCGGGAAACATCGTCGTGCCGAAAACGATCGACAGCGGCACCGTGGGGCCTGCCGGCCTTGCGGTGGCAGTCGACCTCGCCCTGCTCGGAGTCTTCGCGCTGCAGCACAGCATCATGGCGCGCCGTTCCTTCAAGCGCTGGTGGACGCGCATCGTGCCCGAGCCCGTCGAGCGCAGCACCTACGTGCTCGCCGCCTCGCTCGCATTGGCGCTCGTGGTGTGGCAATGGCAGCCGATTCCCGAGCCCGTCCTGTGGAAGGTCGAAGGCATGGCCGCGCGCGCGATGTGGAGCGTCTTCTGGCTCGGCTGGGGGCTGGTGTTGTTCAGCACGCTCCTCATCGACCACCTCGCGCTTTTCGGCTTGCGCCAATCGGCTTCGCACCTCTCGGGTGAACCCGTCGCCGATACGAAATTCCGCACGCCGTCGCTATACCGCTACGTGCGCCATCCGCTCTATCTCGGGTTCGTGCTCACGATGTGGTCCGTGCCGACGATGACGGCGGGGCACTTCATCTTCAGCGCGGGCGGGACCGGATACATCCTCGTGGGAATCTGGTTCGAGGAGCGCGATCTCGTGCATCAGTTCGGCGATACGTACCGGCGCTACCGGGAGCAGGTCGGGATGCTGATTCCGTGGCGGAAGGCTTCATGACGTAGGGAAAGTATGGAATAACGCGCGGATCGAAGGGGTCATCCATGCATCCACAATCGATCCTCGCGCGTATTCCAGAAAGTGAACCCGATCACATCTCGAGCTTCGCCGCGTCCCGGCATCGTTGGCCTCCTTCTTTCGTCGCCGGAAGACGAACGGCTCTTCACCGCCGCGATTCAATCACAGGGATTGGGTGTCCAGCCTGTAAGGCCGAACGGTAGCGGCCTCATGGCGGCCGTCGCCTCGGCAGTGTCCGGCGGAATGCCGGCCGCGGTCATCGCGGATGTCTCCGTGCTCGCATCTCATGCCCTCGGGGCGGCAACGTTCGCGTCGCGCCTTTCGCAAGGCTTGCCCCACGTGCGCGCATTCGTGCGGCTCACATCCCGCACCGGCATCGCACGTCCCGAGAGGGCCTGGGCTTCGCGGGTGGGCATTGCATCGCTCCTTCCGGGCAGCACGACTACGGCCTGGAAGAAATCCCTCGCACCGGTCATCGAGCGAGTCGTGACGGCGCTCGGTAGCGAGTCATTCGACGCGGATGCTATCGGGGTGGCGGTCAACGGACTCATGAAGAGCGGCGCCGAGCCGCGCCCCGGCCCGGTGAGGGAGATCTACGACCTCGCGAACCGCCTCGAGCGCGATGGCGTGGATGGCGCCGAAGTATTCGAGGCGCTCCGCTCGGAGCGCGGGCTCGTTGCCGATCGCCGCTACCGCGGAAAGATCTATCCGGAATGCTTCGTCGCCTCGGAGGCGATCGACTTCATGGCGTCGCGCTTCTCGATGAAGCGGGAGACGGCGCTGGCCACCGGGATGTTCCTGTGGGGGACCGGCCGCATTCATCACGTGCTGCGCGACGCTTCTTTCGGCGACGGCTACTTCTTCTTCCGCATCGGTGGAACGCCGCACGCTGCGGGCATTGACCTGGGCGAGGTGCAGGCCGCGATGCGCGCTCGCGACGGCGTGCAGGTCGCCGACCGCGTCTACATGGGCAAGACCTACGGGCGTTGCTTCGTCGGCTCGGAAGCCGTCGACTGGCTGCGCCACCGCTATCGCCTCACGCAGGGCGAAGCCGAATCCACGGGCCAGAGCCTGCTCGAGCTGGGCGAGTTGCACCACGTGCTCGACGAGCATGGGTTCGTGAGCGAGGGGTACTACTACCGGTTTCGGGCGGATGAGGGAGATTTGTAGCGCTCAGGTACGCCCTTCACCCCGGGACTCACCGATCCCACTCGCGCGGGTGGGAGACCTTGGGGCTATATTTCGTTCTCCAAGCGATACGAATCCAGGGAGGATGCAATGGATGTCGCGACCGTGCTGGAGAACATGACGAAGAGCCTGAGCGGCAGCGCGGTGCTGATAGCAGGGATCGGCGCGTTGTCGATGGCGATCGTGGAGGCGTTGAAGGCTTTGTTCCCGATTCGCGGGATGTTTCATCGCAGGCAGATCTGCAACTGGTTCTACGGTCGCCACGGGAGCAGTGATGCACGCATCATGGGTGTCGGTTTCGACGCGCT
>DATGGI010000221.1:0-3714 GCA_035308545.1 Usitatibacter sp. | reverse complement strand
GTCGGCGGGAGAGCTTCGCGTGCTGCTCCTCGCGCTCTTCATCGCGGTGGCGAGCGTGACGACAGTGGGGTTCTTCGCCGATCGCGTGCAGGCGGCGCTGGACCAGCAGGCGAACGAGCTGCTCGGCGGTGACCTCGTGGTGATCGGCGACAAGCCGCTGCCCACGGAGTTCGCCGCGGATGCGAAGCGCGACGGGCTCGCGGTCGCGCAGACCCGCACGTTCCCGAGCATGGTGACGGCCGAAGGAGGCGTGAACCTCGCGGAGATCAAGTCGGTCACGACGGGGTTCCCGTTGCGCGGGCGCCTTCGCGTCGTCGAGGCGATGGATGGCCCCGAGCATGAAGTCGAGGGCGGGCCGAAGCCGGGCACTGTCTGGATCGGCGTCGCGCTCGTCGGGCGCATCGGCGCGAGGATCGGCGACATGCTCAAGGTCGGGAAGGCGGACCTTCGCGTCGCGGCGATCATCACCCGCGAGCCCGACAGCGTCCTCGACTACTTCGGCATCGCGCCCCGCGTCCTGATGAACGAAGCGGACCTGGAATCGACGGGGCTCCTGCAGGTGGGAAGCCGCGTGGGCTACCGCCTGCTCGTCGCCGGCGATGCGAACTCGGTGCAGCGATTCCGCGACGAGACCACGCCGAAGCTCGGGCGGGGCCAGCGCATCGAGGGCGTTCGCGATGCCCGCAGCGAGGTGCGCACCGCGCTCGACCGCTCGCAGCGTTTCCTGGGGCTCGCGTCGCTGCTGTCCGTCGTGCTCGCATCGGTAGCTGTGGCGCTCGCCGCGCGCCGCTTCTCGCAGCGCCAGATCGATGCCGCCGCGATGATGCGTTGCCTGGGCGCCACGCAGGCGAAGCTCTTCGCGATCCACGCGTACCAGTTCGTCGCGCTGGGTCTCGCGGCCTGCGCCATCGGCGGCGCCGCCGGATATCTCGCGCAGGGCGTGCTCGCGTCGTGGCTCTCGTCGTTCTTCACCGTGACCCTGCCGTTGCCCGGGCCGCTTCCGGGCCTGCGCGGCGTCGCGATCGGCTTCGTGCTGCTGCTGGGATTCACGCTGCCGCCGTTGCTCCGGCTTCGCAACGCATCGACGCTGCGCGTGCTGCGCCGCGACCTCGCGCCCGCGGAGCCGCTCACCGCCGCAGCATTCGCGCTCGGCCTCGCCGCGCTTTCGGGATTGATCCTGTGGCAGGCGGGCGACCTCAGGCTGGGCGGCATCGCATTGGGAGGATTCGCGGCGGCTCTCGCGGTCTCGGCGATCGCCGGCTATGCGTTGATCCGCCTCGTGGCGCGGATGCGCCGCGCGGCTTCCGGGCCGTGGCGCTACGGGCTCGCGAACCTGCGGCGGCGCACGGGCGCGAGCCTCGTACAGATCATGGCGCTGGGCCTCGGGCTCATGGCGATGCTGATGCTCACGCTCGTGCGCACCGAGATCATCACGAAGTGGCAGGAGTCGATGCCTCCGAACATGCCCAACCGTTTCGCGATCAACATCCAGTCGGACCAGCTGAAGGCGGTGAAGGCGCGCTTCGATGCGCTGCACCTTGAGACGCCCGACCTCTACCCGATGGTGCGGGGGCGGCTGCTCTCGATCGGCGACAGGAACGTCTCGGCGGGCGCATTCACCGACGAGCGCGCCAAGCGCCTCGTGGAGCGCGAGTTCAACCTGTCGTGGGCCCAGCGTGCGCGGCCCGACAATCGCATCGTGGCCGGCCGGTTCTGGGCGCCGGATTCGAAGGAGCCCGAATTCTCTGTGGAGGAGGGCCTCGCCAAGATGCTCGGCATCCACGTCGGCGATGTCCTCGCGTTCGACGTCGCCGGATCGAAGTTCGCCGCGAAGGTCACGAGCCTGCGCAAGGTCGACTGGGATTCGTTCAAGCCCAACTTCTACGTGATCGCGAGCCCCGGGTTGCTCGAATCGTATCCCGCGAGCTGGATCACGAGCTTCCACCTGCCCGCCGGGCGCGACGATGTGATCACCGGGCTCGTGCGCGAATTCCCGAACGTGAGCGTGATCGACCTCTCGGCGATCATCTCGCAGTTCCAGCGCATCACGGAGGAAGTCTCGCGCGCCGTGCAGTTCGTGTTCCTCTTCGCCATCGCAGCGGGACTCGTGGTGCTCTTCGCCGCGATCACGTCGACGCAGGACGAGCGCCTCTTCGAGGGCGCGATCCTGCGCACGCTGGGCGCCAATCGCCGCCAGCTCGCCACGATGCAGCTCGCGGAGTTCCTCACGATCGGCCTGCTCGCGGGCACCATCGCTTCGGCCGGCGCCGTCGCGCTCGCGATGGTGCTGTCCGATCGCGTGCTGGGCGTGCCCTACGAGTTCCACTGGAAATTGCCGCTGATCGGACTCTTCGCGGGCGGCTTCGGGGTCGCGCTCGCGGGGCTCATCGGCACTCGCCGCGTCGTGGATTCGCCGCCGCTGCAGACGATCCGCGCGGTGACTTGACGGCTACTTGATGAGGAAGGCGCCGCCGAGGGGAAGCTGGAAGAAAAAGCTCGCCTTGTTCGTCGCCAGGAACTGGTCGACCGCCGTCTTGGCGCCGGGCCAGTCCATGAAGTTGTAGTCGTCGATCTGGATCACTCCTCCCGGCGCGAGACGCGGATAGAAGAACTCGAGGCTCTTCAGGATGGGCTCATAGAGATCGACATCGATGTGCACGAAGGCGAAGGTCTCGGAGGCGACCTCGGGAAAGCGTGACGGGATCCAGCCCGGGTAGAGGTGGACGAATGGAAACGGCGAGAGGTTGCGCTTCGTCGACTCGAACTCGGCGCGAAACATGGTCACGCCCGATTCGAGCATCGCCTGGACGCCCATGCGGTCTATGTGGTTCGGCGACAGCTTGCGGTCCTCGGGAGAGCGCGGCGAGAGGCCCTCGAACGAATCGAACACGTGCATGGGATCGGAGCGTCCGATGCGTGTCATCGTTCGCGCGATCATGTACGTGGAGTCGCCCAGCAAGCAGCCGCATTCCGCGAAGCTGCCCTTGATCGCCGCCACGTTTCGCACGAGCTGCGCGAGGCTGAGGCACCGCATGCGCTTGCTCAACGAATCCTTCGTCCTGCCCGGAAACTCCAGGTAGGTCTGCCAATCCTCGCCGCGGTCCTGGACCGGTTCGAACCGCTCCCAGTGGGCGATGGTTGTCTTGTCTACGAGAATCGCCATTTCGAATGCTTTGTCCGTTGATGGAGTCCAGGGGGGAACATTATCAAATTTCGCTAGCGGGCCGAGGGGTGTCTCGCGACGTGGCGCGAGATCTTCGGGGGACCTTCGGCGATGTGCAGGGCGTGGCGGCGTTCGTGGAGCTTTTCGTCGGCGGCGGTGAAGCGATCGAAGCGCCGAAGGTAATCGGCCCACGTGTCGCAGATGAAATACTCGACGAACCGGCCGGGACGCTCGAGATCCTCGAAGAGGCTCCACGAGACGGCTCCCGCGCGAAGCCGCGCGCCGCGCGTCTCCGCCATGACGGCGTCGAACTCGCCCGCGCGCTCCTCATCGATGAAATATTCGATCGTCACGAGCACCGGTCCATCGTCGAGGTCGACAGGCACGGCGGGAACGGGTTCGGCGAAAGGGTGCGTCGGCGTGTGGTCCTCGACCCCTTCGAGCGTGCGGTGCCTGGTGAGCGCCACCGTGACCAGCATGCTCACCGAGGCGACCGCGAGGCTCGTCGGCACCGACGTATATTCGGCGAGCCGGCCCCACACGAATGCGCC
>DATGGI010000220.1:0-15271 GCA_035308545.1 Usitatibacter sp. | reverse complement strand
ACGGCGAAGCATCCGCATTGCCAGCGGCAGCGTCTTCATCTTAGAAAATTACGGCCGGGAACACGGAGGCCACGGAGTTTCCACGGAGGGCCGCGGACAAAAGCAAATGAATGCTTGAACTTCGCAACATGCAAGCTCTGGCACGAAACGCACGCTTTGCATTTCTCCGTGCCTCTGCGGATCTCCGTGGTCTCCGTGTTCCCGGCTTTGACAGAAGCGCGAGCGCCAAGTCAGTCTTCATGAGTGATCGCGCCGGCGGCGATGTGCAGGCGGCGGTCGCATCGCCGCGCGAGGTCCGGATCGTGCGTGACGAGCACCAGCGTGGTGCCGCGTTCGCGGTTCATCTCGAAGAGGAGGTCGATCACGTGTTCGCCGGTCGTCGAGTCGAGATTGCCCGTGGGCTCGTCGGGGAAGAGCAGCTTCGGTTCCGTCACGAATGCGCGCGCCACGGCCACGCGCTGTTGCTCGCCGCCCGAGAGTTGCCGCGGATAGTGGCCCAGCCGCTCGGCGAGGCCCACGCGATCGAGCACGCCGCGAGCCCTCGCGACCGCATCGGCGCCGCCGGCGAGCTCCAGCGGAAGCATCGCGTTCTCGAGCGCCGTGAGCGCGGGCAGGAGCTGGAACGACTGGAAGACGAAGCCGACCATGCGCCCGCGAAGGCGCGCGCGCCCGTCCTCGTCGAGCGCGAAGAGATCCTCGCCGTCGATCCATGCGCGTCCCGCGCTGGGAACGTCGAGGCCCGCCAGCAGTCCCAGCAGGGTGGATTTTCCCGATCCGGACGCGCCGAGGATCGCCACCGCCTCTCCGGCGCGCACCTCGAAGGTCGCGTCCTTCACGATCGTGAGGACGTGATCGGGCGTGGTGACTTGTTTGGTGAGCGCCTCCGCCTTCACAATAGCCGTCGAATGTTCCAGCGTCTTCACTCCTTCGTCCGTTCTTCGCTCTTCGCTCTCGCGGTCCTGGCGGCCGCGCCGCATGCCGCCGCCGCGGACCGAACCGTCATGGTCTTCGGCGACAGCCTGTCGGCCGCGTACAACCTCTCCGCGGAGCAGGGTTGGGTGCACATTGTCGGCGATCGCATCACCCAGGCGAAGCTTCCATGGGTCGTGGTGAACGCGAGCGTCTCGGGCGAGACCACCGCGGGAGGCGTGAGGCGCCTCGTCGAGGACCTGAAACGCCACAAGCCCGCCGTGGTCGTGATCGAGCTGGGAGCGAACGACGCGCTGCGAGGCCAGCCCATCGCGGGCATGCGTTCGAACCTCGAAGAGATGATTCGCCTCGCCCGGCAGGCACGGGCCGAGCCCGTGCTCGTGGGACTCATGATTCCTCCGAATTATGGCATCGATTACTCGGCCCAGTTCCATGCCATGTATGCGGGCATCGCCGCGAAACTCAAGACCCCGCTCGTTCCCTTCCTCCTCGACGGCATCGCCGACAAGCCCGAGCTCTTCCAGGCCGACGGCCTGCATCCCATCGCATCGGCCGAGCCGCGAGTCGCCGACAACGTCTGGGCGACGCTCGAACCCGTGCTTCGATCCGCCAGGTGACCGAGCTTCCCTTCCACAGGGAGCGGCCAGGCGCGACTGTCGCGACGCCGCTCACGCTCGCGGAGCTCAAGGGATTCGACGCGATCCTCGATGCGCGCAGCCCGTCGGAGTTCGCCGAGGATCACCTGCCCCACGCGATCAATACGCCGGTGCTCGATGACGAGGAGCGCGCGCTCGTCGGCACGATCTACAAGCAGCGCGGCGCCTTCGAGGCGAAGCGCGTGGGCGCGCCGCTGGTCTCGAAGAACATCGCGCGCCACCTCGAGGAGCGCTTCGCCGATCGGCCGCGCACCTGGCGCCCGCTCGTGTACTGCTGGCGAGGGGGCGGCCGCTCGGGCGCCCTCGCGCACGTGCTGAGGCAAGTCGGCTGGGACGCGATGCGGCTGGACGGCGGCTACAAGGCCTTCCGCCGGCAAGTCGTGGACGATCTCGAGAAGCTGCCCCTGCGATTCCGCTACCGCGTGATCTGCGGAGCGACGGGTTCGGGCAAGAGCCGCCTCCTGGAGGCGCTCTCCGCCGCCGGCGCCCAGGTGCTCGACCTCGAAGCGCTCGCCGCACACCGCGGCTCCGTTCTCGGCGAGCTGCCCGATTCTCCCCAGCCGTCCCAGAAATCCTTCGAGACCTCCCTCTGGAGCGTGCTTTCGCGCGCCGATCCGGCGCGGCCCGTGTTCGTCGAGTCCGAGAGCAAGAAGGTGGGAAACCTCCGCGTGCCCGAGGCGCTCATCACGCGAATGCGCGACTCGGAGTGCCTGAGGCTCGAGGCGTCGACGCTCACCCGCGTGAAGCTCCTCATGGAGGACTACGCGCACTTCGTTCGCGACCCCCAGGCCCTTTCCGGGAAGCTCGACCTGCTTCGGAGCCTCCACGGCGCCGAGCGCATCGAAGGCTGGAAGGCCCTGCTCTCGCGCGGCGACTGGGACGCGCTGGTCGCCGACCTCCTGGAGAGCCACTACGACCCCGCCTACCGGCGCTCGCTCTTCCGGAACTACCGCGATGCGCAGCACGCGGAGGCCGTGGCCGTGAGCGACATCACCGGCCCGGGCTTTCTCGGCCTCGCGAAGCGCATCGCGAGGGACCATGGCTAGCCCATATCGGTTAAACTTGCCGTAAAAATAACGCACTATCCTGGAACCCTGCGCCCAACTTGGCCGACCGTCCCGTAAAGATCGGAAAGTACGCCGTCCTCTCTGAACTCGGCCAGGGCGCGTCGGCCGACGTCTACCTCGGCGAAGACCCCTTCAACGACCGCAAGGTCGCCGTCAAGGTCCACAAGCACGACTCGGAGCTCTCCGAGGAAGAGGCCAAGCGCTTCGAGAAGCTCTTCCTGAACGAAGCGTCGCTCGCCGGCAAGCTCAACCACCCGAACATCGTCGGGGTCTACGACGCGGTGGTCGACGGCGACACGCGCTACATCGTGATGGAGTACGTGCCGGGCGGCTCGCTCAAGAAATTCTGCACGGAGACCAACCTCCTGCCCGTGCGCCAGGCCGTGCTGGTGATCTTCAAGATGTGCCGCGCGCTCGACTATGCCTTCCAGAACGGCGTGATCCACCGCGACATCAAGCCCGCGAACATCCTGCTGTCCGATCGCGACGACATCAAGATCAGCGACTTCGGCACGGCGAAGGTCTCCCACGCGACCCACACGCAGATCGACGGCTTCCTAGGCTCCCCGGCGTACATGTCGCCCGAGCAGATCAACGAGGAAGGCCCGAGCGTGCAGTCGGACATCTACTCGCTGGGCGTCGTGATGTACGAGCTGCTCACGGGCAAGCTCCCGTTTCGCGCCGACAACGCGGTCTCGATGATCAACAAGATCCTCAACGAGGAGCCCACGCCGATCCAGACTCTGCGGCCCGACCTTCCCGAGGCGCTCGTCGAGATCGTGAAGAAGGCGATGCACAAGGACCCGAAGGTCCGCTACGCCACGTGGTTCGAGATGGCGACCGACCTCGCCAACACGTTCCCGCAGCTCGAGCGTTACTCACACGAAATCTCGTCGACGGAGAAGTTCAACAAGCTGCGCTCGCTGCCTTTCTTCCGGGAATTTCGCGACGCCGAATTGTGGGAAGTGCTCCGCGGCGCCGTGTGGGAAACCCATGCGCGCGACGAGAACCTGCTCCTCGAAGGCGAGATCGGCCAGGCGTTCTTCATCATCGTGGGCGGCCAGGTGAAGGTCGTGAAGGACAGCAAGCTCCTCAACGTCCTCAAGGAAGGCGATTGCTTCGGCGAGATGGCGTACCTCTCCGGCGATCGCGCGCGGCGCTCGGCCTCGATCATCTCGGTGTCGGAAGTGCAGCTGCTCAAGATCCAGGCGACGCACCTCGAGTCGCTCTCGGAAGGCTGCCAGCTCCGCTTCAACCGCGAATTCCTCCGCACGCTGATCGAACGCCTCACGTGGACTTCATCCGTACTCGCGCAATTCCGGCGCTGATCGCGGCATCCTGGGCCGTCCCGGCGGCCGCGGCGGTCGATTGCGCCGCCCTCGAAGGCATCTATCGTTTCGAGGCCACCAAGGCCACGATGCCAGGCGAGCCACCCGAAACACTCGCCGATTTCCTGCACAACAAGGATACCGGCAAGCTCTATCGCATCGAGGAGCGCGGCGGCAAGGTTTCGTTCGCCGGCAGCGGCACCATTCAACGCGGCAAGTCGACGCCGCTCGCCACGAAGGCGGCGCTCAAGTACTCGGGCGGCAAGGCGACGTTGCGATTCATGGATGGCGAGGGCAAGCTGCTCGCGGAGCACGGCATCGGAGCCTTCGGCAACTGGTCGTGCAACAAGGGGCGCCTCGAGCGCGGCTCCGAGCGCATGGCGGGCCTGGGCGATTCAATCCGCACCGAGCGCGTGGATGAACTCCTGGAGCGCAATCCGGCGGGCGACCTCGTGCATCGCACGACTGTCACGACGCTCGAACCCAGGGGCGTCAAGCCGGCGATTCGCGAATCGGTATTCCCGGCGATTCGCTGAGCGTCGCCGCAAGCGCCATCGCCACGACGAAGGTCACCGGCACCGCGAGCTGCGCCGTGAGGCGCGGCCAGGACGCCCACACGTGCCATGCCACATCGAAGGGCGTCACGAAGTAGGCTCCCACCAGGAACGCGAGCTGGATTCCCATCGCGACGAGCACGAAGCGCTCGCGTGCGATGGCGGCCGGCGGCACCGCGAAGAGCGCGACCGCCAACGCGATCCACGCCCACGGCTGCGAAAGGCGCGAGGCGAGCAGCGCGAGGATCGCGCCGGCATCGGCCAGGTGCTGCGACAGGCGGTCGAAGAGGCTTCCACCCGCGAGGTCCGTCGGCAACGCATGGAACGCGCGCAGCACGAGCCACGGCGCGGCCAGGGCGAACGCGGGCCAGAGGCGCTTCACGCTCGGCACGATTCGCGATCGCGGGCCGCAAAGCGCGGCGGCGATCGTCACCGCGACCAGCAGCGCGAGCCCCTCGTTCTTGCAGTTCGCCGCGAAGCCCAGCAGCAATGCGCCCTGGCGCCACGAGCCGGCATCGTCGTCGCGGAGCGCCGCGCGAACGAAGAGCACGCCCGCCGCACCATATGCGACGAGCGCGCCCTCCGCGAGGCCTACGAAGCGCGTGAGGCACGGCGCCGCGATCGCGAAAGTGACGAGCGCCGCGAAGCAGGCAGTCGCCTCGCGCGCGGCGAGCGACCGGATCACGGCGATGAGCGACGCGCCCCACGCGACGTAGATCGCGCCCATCCAGCGATCGTCCCAATCCCCGGCGACGAGCGCGGTGAAGTCCAGGTTCAATGGAACGAGCAACGGATAGTCGGAGTGCTGGAAGACGTTCCAGCGGCTTTCGAGGAAGCGCCAGTCGATGCCGCCCGCTTCGTGGAAGATGCGTCCCTTGAGTCCCCAGATCGCCCAGAAGTCGATCTCCCAGGGCGCCGCGAGGGTTGCGTAGAGGGCGTAGCCGGCAAGCGTCGCGACGGTGAGGATGTCGACCACGTGCAGCGCGGGCGTCTTCGCCGTGTTCGGACGCTTCCGCATCGCGAATGCAGTCGCCACGGCGAAGACGGCGAGCAATGCGACGCCCACGATCGCGATCGACGCGGGGATCCCGAGCACCGAAAGTCCCATCATCAGGAGGAAGATCGCGCCCGTGCCATGCAGGAAGGCCGTGCCCGCAAGCTCGAGGCGATCGGCCTCGCGGTGCACGATCCGCGCGATGGGCAAGCCCACGAGGAACGCGATGAAGATCGCGACGATCGCGGCCGTCATCGCCGGTAGAGGGCTCCGCCCTCGCCCTTCCACACCGCTTCGCCCGCGCCGGCCGAATCTCCGAACACGGCGACATACCGCGCGGCGGCGCGATTCCCTGGGATCGGAGCGCCGCCCTGCGGGTCGATCACCGGAAGGACCTCGCGTCCCGGCAGGAGGTAGCTTGCACGGTAGTACGCCAGTGGATAGAGCTCGCGCGGCGCCGCGTCGGGCGTCACGATGGCGATCGAATCGCCGGCCGCCGTGCGTGAGCGCACTTCCGCGAGGAAGCGCGCGTATTGCGGCAAGTGGACATCGACGATGGGGACGAAGTCCTTCGCGCGCGCATCGCGGTCGCCGATGAGCATCTCGACGTACGCGGGATCGACCCGGGTGGCCACGACCGCCGCCAGCGCGAGCCCGGCGAGCGCGCGGCGCGGCGTCATTCGATGAGGCAGATCGCCTGGGCCGCGATGCCTTCGCCGCGCCCCGTGAAGCCGAGCTTCTCCGTCGTGGTCGCCTTCACGTTCACGCGGCCCGCGTCGATGGCGAGGTCCGCGGCGATGTTGGCAACCATCGCGGGAATGTGCGGCGCCATCCGCGGCGCTTCGGCCACGATCGTCGCGTCCACGTTCCTCACGAGGAAGCCGCGGCTCTTGAGCAGCGCGACGACCTCGCGAAGGAGCTTGCGGCTGTCGATGCCCTTGTATCGCGCGTCGCTGTCGGGAAAGTGCTTGCCGATGTCCCCTAATGCCGCGGCGCCCAGCAGCGCGTCGCAGATCGCGTGCAGCAGCACATCCGCGTCGCTGTGGCCGAGGAGTCCCTTGTCGTGCGCGATCTCCACGCCGCCGATCACGAGCTTGCGGCCCGCGACGAGTTGATGGACGTCGAATCCCTGGCCGACACGCATCTAGGTCTTCGCCCTTCCCTTATGCCTGAGGATCATCTCCGCGATGGCGAGATCCTCGGAGAACGTGACCTTGATGTTGCTGTTCTCGCCCTCGGCGAGCCGCGGCGCCTGGCCGATGGATTCGACCGCTTCGGCCTCGTCGGTGGCGGTGATCTTGCGCTCGAGGCCCTTGCGAAGGATCCCGTAGCGGAAGAGCTGCGGCGTCTGCGCGCGCCAGAGGCCGGTGCGCGGCACGGTCTCCTCCACGCGCTGCGTATCCGGCTCGGCGCGTTTCAGCGTATCGGCGAGCGGCATCGCGAGAAGGCCGCCGACGGGATCGTCGCCGATCTCGTCGAGGAACTGCTCGACCAGTTCGGACGCGATGCAGGGGCGCGCCGCGTCGTGAACGAGCACCCAGTCGTCCTTCGACGCGCGGGATTCGATGTGCTTCAGCGCGTTCAGCACGCTCTCACCGCGATGGGCCCCGCCCACGAACGCGGCTTCGACCTTGTCGGGCAGCGCGCTCCAGTCGTGCGCTGCCCAATGGCGATCGAGCGGGGCGAGCACCACGAACAGGTGATCCACGCGCGACACCGCGCCGATCGCCTCGATGGAGTGGAACATCATCGGCTTTCCGGCGAGCGCAATGTACTGCTTGGGAACGGGGTCCCCGATGCGCGTGCCCTGTCCGGCAGCGAGCACGAAGGCGAAGACTTTTGGCATGGAGGGATTCGATGGCGGGCTCCATTATACTGGGGCCATGGGAGCGCGCGGATTCACTGGCCGGATCATCGCGTTGCTCGCCTGCCTCGCGGCCGGTTGCGAAGAGGCCCCCAAACCCATCGCTCCCGTCGCCGATTCCGGCGAGCTGGTCGTCCTCACGGTGAACGGCCCGTCGACCTATTTCGAGGACGAGCAGGACCGTCCCTCGGGGCTCGAGTACGACCTCGTCACGTTGTTCGCGAAGCAGCTCGGCGTGAAGGCGCGCTTCATCCTCGTGGACAACCCCGCGAAGATCGACGCGATCCTGCGCAAGGGGAAGGCGCATCTCGCGGCGGCAGCGCTTCCGAAGCACTTCGATTTTCCCGGCGGGCTCGCATGGGGTCCGTCATACCTCAGCACGCAGCACCAGGTCGTCTGCCGCGACGAGACCAAGGCGAAGAAGCTCGACGACCTCACCGGCAAGCGCATCGGCGTGATCGAGGAAACCGTCGCCGACTACCTCCTCACGGAGCCAACGAAGGTCACCGTGCCCATCGAGCGCCTCGGTCCCGAGACCTCGACCGCCGACCTGCTCGAAAGGGTCGCGAAGGGCTCGCTGGACTGCGCGCTCGTCGAGAGCACGCGATTCACGCTCGCGCGGCGCTACTTCCCGACCCTCGAACCCGCGTTCAACGTGGGCAAGCCGCTCGAATACGCGTGGCTCGTCTCGACGGTGGACAAGAAGCGCATCCTCGACGCGGCGGGGCCCTTCTTCGAGCGCATCCGCAAGGACGGGACGCTGAAGCGGCTGGTCGACCGCTACTACAGCCACGCCACGCGCTTCACCGCGATCGACTCGACCGCGCTGCTCGAGCAGATCTCCACGCAGCTCGACAAGTTGACGCCCCACTTCGTCGAGGCGGAGACGGCGAGCGGCATCGACTGGCGCCTCATCGCCGCGATCGGCTACCAGGAATCGCACTGGGATGCCAAAGCCACGTCACCGACGGGCGTGCGCGGCTTCATGATGCTCACCGAAGATACCGCCGATCGCATGCAGGTGAAGGACCGGCTCGACGCGCGGGAAAGCATCATCGCCGGAGCGCGCTACCTCGCGATGCTGAAGGCCGACCAGATCCCGGCGCGCGTCACCGAGCCCGACCGCACGTTCCTCGCGCTCGCCGCCTACAACCTCGGCATCGGGCATCTAGAGGATGCGCGCATCCTTGCGCAACGCTCGGGTCTCAACCCCGACAAATGGCAGGACGTGCGCCAGGTGATCCCGCGGCTATCCGATCCGGCGACCTATCCCTCGCTCAAGCACGGATATGCGCGCGGCGGCGAGGCGATGCAGCTCGTGGACAACATCCGGAACTACTACGACATCATCCGCCGGCTGCGGCCTCAGGCCTCTTCGAAGGATTCCGCGCCGTCCAGGTGAGCGGTATCGCTCCATGCCTCGATGGACCATGTGCGGCCATCGTGGCGCAACAGGTTGTAGGACGCGTTCGCGATCGGAATCGGGTGCACGGATTCGAGGCTGATTCCCTTGATGTTTCGATAGAGCGACGAAAGCACGCCGCCGTGGGCGACCACGATGAGGTTGCGCCCCGCGTGAGTGGCCGCGATGTCCTCGAAAGTGCCGCACACCCGCGCGTGGAATTGCCGCCGGCTCTCGCCGCCGGGAACGCAGAGATCCACATCGACCCGGCCATCGCGCTGGAAAGATCCGGGATAGGCTCGATCGAGGTCCGCATAGCTCATCCCCTCGCCGACGCCGAAAGCCCGTTCGCGCAGGCGCGAATCGAGCACGATCGATTTTCCGTTGCGCGCCGCGACCCGTTTCGCGGTTTCGTGGGCGCGGCCAAGGTCGCTCGACATCAGCACGTCGCAGGGCTCGTCGGCGAGGCGCGCCGCGATGGCTTCGGCCTGCGCGATGCCTTCCTCGGTGAGGTTGCTGTCGCCGTGGCCCTGGATCTTCATCGCCACGTTCCAGTCGGTCTGGCCATGGCGCACGACGACGATGCGCGTCATTTCGCGTCCGTGTGGCTCACGGGGCCTTGGCGGAAATCGATGTCACGCCACCCATGAACGGAACAAGCGCCTTCGGCACAGTCACCGATCCGTCGGCGTTCTGGTAGTTCTCGAGGATCGCGACGAGCGTGCGTCCGATGGCGAGTCCCGATCCGTTGATCGTATGCAGCGGCTCGACCTTGCCCTTGTCGTTCCGGTATCGCGCCATCATCCGGCGCGCCTGGAAGCCCTGGAAGTTCGAGCAGGAAGAGATCTCGCGATAGGCGTCCTGCCCGGGAAGCCACACCTCGATGTCGTACGTTTTCGACGACGAGAAGCCCGTGTCGCCCGTGCAGAGCAGCATGGTGCGGTACGGCAGCTCGAGCTTCCTCAGGACCGCCTCGGCGTGCGAGGTGAGCGTCTCGTGGGCCGCGGAGGAATCCTCGGGCTTCACGATCTGCACGATCTCCACCTTGTCGAACTGGTGCACGCGGATGATGCCGCGCGTGTCCTTGCCGTAGCTGCCGGCTTCGGAACGGAAGCACGGGCTGTGCGCGGCGTAGCGCAGCGGCAGGTCCTTCGCATCGACGATCGAATCCCTCACGAAGTTCGTGACGGGATACTCCGAGGTCGGGATGAGGTAGAGGTCGCGCCCCTCGATCTTGAAGAGGTCGTCCTTGAACTTCGCGAGCGACGAGACGCCGTCGGCGCAGTCGGCGGAGACCATGTACGGGACATACACCTCGGTATAACCGTGCTCCTCGGTGTGCACCGCGAGCATGAACTGCCCGAGCGCGCGATGCAGCCGGGCGACAGCGCCCTTGAGGACGTAGAAGCGCGAGCCCGCGAGCTTCGCAGCGGTCTCGAAGTCGAGGCCGCCCAGCGCCTCGCCCACGTCCACGTGGTCCTTCGGCTTGAAGTCGAACGTGCGCGGCGTGCCCCAGCGGCGCACCTCGACGTTCTCGTCGCTCGAACGACCCTCGGGCACGTCGGGCTGCGGGATGTTCGGGACCACGCGCAGGAAGGCCGACTGCCTTTCCTGGACGGCGGCGAGCGCCACCTCGTTGGCCTTCAGCTCGTCGCCGATGCCGGTGACTTCCGCCATCACGGCCGAGGCATCCTCGCCCTTGCCCTTGAGCATCCCGACCTGCTTCGAGAGCGTGTTGCGCTTGCCCTGGAGCTCCTCGGTGCGGGACTGGACCTTCTTGCGTTCGTCCTCGAGGGAGAGCCACGCGGCCTCGTCGAAGACGAAGCCGCGGCGTTTCAGGCCCGCGACGGTGGCGGGAAGGTCCTTGCGAAGCAGTTGGATGTCGAGCATGCCGTCATTTTAGCTTCTCCGGGCTACTTCGCCCCGCGCGGCAGCGCCTGCACCGCCTCGAGCGCCTTCTGCACGTTGGCCTCGGGCGACATTCCTCCCACCGTCGCGGCGACCTTGCCGTCCGGCGACACGATGAACGTCGTGCGCTCGGCGAATCCGTGGTCGATGTCGACCCCGCGCGTGTCCTTGAGGCCCGCGCGCCCTTCCTTCACCGAAAGGTCGTACGACTTCGCGATGTGGCCATCGGCATCCGAAGCCACGGGAAACTTGCTGTTGCAGTACTCCGGGTCCTTCGAGAAATCGTTCAGGCGCGCGATGCTGTCGAGCGACACTCCGATGATGCTCGCGCCCGCGGCGGCGAACTTGTCGTGGTTCTCCGCGAACGCGTGGGCCTGGACATTGCATCCGCTCGTGTAGGCGGAGGGATAGAAGTAGACGACAACCGGCCCCTTCTTCAGCGCGTCCTTCAGCGAATAGTCGCTCGCCTTGCCGGCGAACGAGGCCTGCGCGTCGAATTGCGGAGCGGCGTCGCCGGCCTTGAGCGCCGCGTAGGCGGGCGAAAGGATGGCGCAAGAAAGGGCACTGGCAAGCAGCAAACGATTCTTCATGGGTTCTCCGTGATGGATGCGGCCCCGGCGCGGGGACGATTTGGCCAACACTGCGCGGCGCAGCTTATTCCGGTTTCTTCTTCCTTGCCTGGGAATCGCGCTCGCGCAAATGCTCGAGCTTCTCGCGGATCTTCCCTTCCAGGCCGCGATCGGTCGGCTGGTACCACTGGTGGGGTTCGACGCCGTCGGGAAGATAGCTCTCGCCTGCCGCGTATCCGCCCTCTTCGTCGTGCGCGTAGCGGTAGTCCTTGCCGTAACCCAGGTTCTTCATGAGCTTCGTGGGCGCGTTGCGGATATGCAGCGGCACGGGCCGCGTCCCGTCTTCCTCGATGAAGGCGCGCACCGCGCCGTACGCGGCGTACACGGCGTTCGATTTCGCGGCGACGGCGAGATAGACCACGCACTCGGCGAGCGCGAGCTCCCCCTCGGGCGTCCCGAGGCGTTCGTAGACTTCCGCGGCGTTGAGCGCGACTTCGAGCGCGCGGGGATCCGCAAGGCCGATGTCTTCAACCGACATGCGGACCATGCGCCGCGCAAGGTAGCGCGGATCCACGCCGCCATCGAGCATGCGCACGAGCCAGTAGAGCGATGCGTCGGGGTCGCTGCCGCGAACGCTCTTGTGCAGCGCCGAGATCTGGTCGTAGAAATTCTCGCCGCCCTTGTCGAAGCGGCGCCCGGCGCGTTGGGCCACCGAGTTCACGAAATCGATGTCGGCGCCATGCTTGCCTTCGACGCGCGCCGCCTGCGCGACCTGCTCCACGAGGTTCAGCGCGCGGCGCCCATCGCCATCGGCGAATTCCGCGATGCGCTTCCTCGCGTCGCCCGTGGCATCCACCTTCTCGGATTCGAAGCCGCGCTCGATGACCCGGTCCAGGTCCTCGGCCTTGAGGCTTTCCAGCACATACACCTGGGCCCGCGAGAGCAACGCGCCGATCACCTCGAAGGACGGGTTCTCGGTGGTCGCGCCGATGAATGTGAAGAGCCCGGACTCCACGTGCGGCAGGAACGCATCCTGCTGCGCCTTGTTGAAGCGGTGCACCTCGTCCACGAAGAGGATCGTCGAGCGCCCGTACTGCTCGCGAGTGAGCCTCGAGCGCTCGACCGCCTCGCGGATCTCCTTCACGCCCGAGAGCACCGCGGAGATCGCGATGAATTCCGCATTGAACGCATTGGCCATCAGGCGCGCGAGCGTGGTCTTTCCCACGCCGGGCGGACCCCAGAGGATCATCGAATGGGGCTTGCCCGCGCGCAACGCGACCCACAGGGGCCGGCCCTCGCCCAGGAGGTGCTGCTGGCCGACCATCTCCTCGACGGTCTTCGGCCGCAGCCGCTCCGCGAGCGGCACGTGGGCGTCACCGGTTTCGTTGAAGAGATCGCGCTCCATCGGCCTATTGTAGGGCGCTATTCCAGGTGGAACCGGCCCCGTCCCGCGCCCTTCGCTTCGTAGTGCGCGACGTCGGCGCGCTTGAGAAGGTCGTCGCAGTCGGTATCCTTGCCGCGGCACATCGAGACGCCGATGCTCGCGCCGACCTTGCAGCGTCCCGCGCGCGTCTCTATCGGTTCGCCAATGGCGGCGAGGATCTTCGCGGCGATGCTCGCGGCATCGGCCTGCGCCCCGATATCCTCGAGGATCACGACGAACTCGTCGCCGCCGAGGCGCGCCACCGTGTCGCTCAGGCGCACGCAGTCGGTGAGCCGCGCGGCGACGGCCTTGAGCACGTCGTCGCCCGCGTCGTGGCCCTTCGTGTCGTTTATCGCCTTGAAGTGGTCCAGGTCGATGAAGAGAAGCGCGAGCTGCCGGTCATTGCGCGTGCACCGCGCCACTGCCTGCGGCAGGAGCTCTTCGAAGCTGCGGCGGTTGTAGAGGCCCGTGAGCGGATCGCGGCGCGCGAGGGAATCGAGCTCCGCCTGCAATTTGCGGTCCTCCGAGATGTCCGTGGACATGTGGTAGATGCCCACGACCATGCCGCCTTCGTTGAATTGCGGGAAGAACGAAGTGCGCACGGTGCGCGCGCCTCGCTTCGTTTCCACCTGGCGCTCGAATGTATTCGCCTCGCCCGCCAGCGCGAGGCTGAGATGCCGCAGCGTGAGCTCGTAGCTGGGCGCATCGAAGATCTCGTCGACGCGCTTGCCCACCATCTTCGCCGGATCGAGGCCGAACCAGTCGCGGTAGCACGAGTTCGCGTACACCACGCGAAGGCTCGCGTCGATGTTGGAGATGAGCGCGGGCATGTGGTCGGCGAGAAGGCGCAGCCGCCCTTCACTCGCCGCGCGGGCGCGCTCTGCCACCATGCGGTCGTGCATGAGGAGGTTGAATCGCGTGGTGAGGTCGCCCACCTCGTCGGCACGGCGCACCGGGATCGGGACGAAGTGGCCCTCGCCCTCGCGCAGGCCCGCCATCGACGCGGACAGGTGGCGCAGGGGTGCCAGCAGGAACCGGACGATGTACCAGACGGCGGGGATCAGCACGAGGATCGCGATCGCCGTCGTGGTGAGCGTGCGGTGCTGGGCGGCCGCGACGGGCGCGAACACCTCGGCCTTCGGCGCCGCCGCGATGAGCACCCAGGGCACGGCTTTCAGCATCTTCGACGAATAGATCGTGTCCGCGCCGGTGCTGTTGACGCCTTCGCTGCTGCCTTCGTACCCGTTGAGCGCATTGGTGACGGCGGGGGCGCCATTCGCCGGGCGCGGCTCGAGCAATCGCTTGCGATCCGGGTGCACCACGTACACCGGCGTCGGACCGCGCGTGAGGATCGTGAAGTATCCCGTCTCGCCGATGCGATCCTCGCCCAGGCGCCCGAGGAGATTGGATCGATAGAGGCGGATCACGCCGACCAGCACGCCGACCAGGCGGTCGTCGAGCGTGAGGATCGGTGTCGCCACGTTTACGATCGGTTCCCCGCGCGTCTTGCCCAGCACCGGCTCCGAAATCACGGTCTGGTGCGTCCGCACGACCTCCTTGAAGAAGCCGCGATCCGACGCATCGACTCCCACGCGCCCTGCGACCTCGGGATAGTCGGCCACGATCCGTCCCGCGGGATTGAGGACCAGGATGTCGTCGTAGAACGAATGCAGGGCCGGCCGCTGGCGGAACTCGTCACGCAAGCGCGCGGGCTGGCCCATGCCCGCATCCGTGATGAGCGCCGCGGTTCCTGCCAGGACCGCGATGCTGGTCTCGAACTTCGAGTCGATGTCCGTCGCCGTGCGCTGCACGAGCGTGAATTGCTGCTCCGAGAGCACGCGTCCCAGGTCCTCGCGCAGCAGTCGCATCTGCAACGCGTTGGTCGCGAGCACCATGAGCACGAACAGCGTCGCGACCGCGATCGCGATCCGGTACTTGAGGCTCCAGTACCTGGGTCGAATCACCGAGTAGAGCCAATTCATGGCGCCCATTCTATTCACAGGCGCGGAAAGACGCGAAGGTCAGCGCTTCGCCGGAGCATCCTCAAGGACGTCGGCGCCCTTGGGTGGCACGAATCGGAAGGTGTCGGCGGGAATGGCCACGTTGGCCTTGAAGTCGGAAAATTGGAGCGTCGTGCGGCCGCCGAGCTGGTCGGAAAGCTCCATGGCGGCGAGGTTCTTTCCCGCAAGGCCGAGGCGCACGCGCTCGAAGCCGGTGTCCTGGGCTTTCGGCGTGGCTTCGACCCACTCGATGCCTCCCGCGGTGCCGGCATCGCGCAACGTGAAGAGCGAGGTGATGTCGTCGCGTCCCGCGAGCAGCGACGCCGGCGTGGACGAGATGGCGGCATCGACGTGCTTCACGGTGACCTGGTTCAGGTCCGGGTCGTGGATCCAGACGCGCTCGCCGTCGCCGACGATGACCTGCGGGTGCGGCTTGGAGTACGTCCAGCGGAATTTGCCCGGCCGCTGCAGCACGAAGCTGCCGCGCGACGCCTGCACGAGCTTGCCGTTCTTGTCGAAGACCTTCTGGTCGAAATCCGCGCTCGCGGATTGCGTCGACCTGAGATACGCCTGGAA
>DATGGI010000219.1:0-2930 GCA_035308545.1 Usitatibacter sp. | reverse complement strand
GAACGGCAGCGGCTATCCCAACGGCTATGCCGGCGAAGAGATCGGGATCTACGGGCGCATGGCCGGCATCGTCGATACGTTCGCCGCGCTCACCAACCATCGCCCCTACGCGGCCGCCGCCTCGTCCTACGAGGCGTTGCGCAGCATCAACGGCTGGGCCGGCGATTTCTTCCACGAGCCGCTGGTCCAGCAATTCGTTTCATCGATCGGCGTATTCCCCGTGGGCTCGCTCATCGAGCTTTCCAGCGGCGAGGTCGCCATCGTCGTCGCGCACAACAAGGTCCGGCGACTCAAGCCGCGCGTGCTCGTCGTGACGGGCCCCGACAAGACGCGCTCTCCGCACCCGGCCATGCTCGACCTGCTCTACGACAACAAGGCCGGCGGCGACGAGCCCGTGTTCATCAAGCGGGGACTTCCAGCCGGGGCTTACGACCTGGACCTGAAGGATTTCTACCTCGCGTGAGCGCAGCTCCTCCTCCTTCAGGGCCCGCCGCCCCCGTCGAGGCCCCGCCCGCCTCGTCGCAGCAATCGCGCGAGGACATGCTGCGGCTCCTCGATCGCGAAACCGCGATCGCGCGGGCGACCGACGGTCGTCTCGCCGTGCTCATGCTGCAGCTTCGCCGCGTCGATCGCCTGCAGGCGTTGCTGCGCGGCCCCGCGCCCGCCACCACGATGTCGCTCGTCCTCGAAAGGATCAGCAAGGCGTTGCGCGATGACGATCGCATGGCGGCGATCAACGACGAGGAAGTCTGCGTGATCCTGCCGCGCCTTGCGCATCCGAGCCAGGCCGTGCTCGCCGCCGTGAAGCTGCTGCGGCTGCTCGACCGCCCGATCGCGCATGAAGGCGGTTCCGCGGTGCTGCGTCCCTGCATCGGCGTGGCGACGCTGCCGGAGCATGGCTACGACCCCGCGGGCCTTCTCATGGCGGCCGACGTCGCGCGCAACATCGCTCAGACCCGCGAAGAGGGCTATCACGTCTTCCAGGGCGACGAGGTCGTCGAATCCGAGGTCTACCACGGCCTCGACCTCGCGCTCGAACGCGCCCTGCGCGCTAACGAGCTCGAGCTCTACTACCAGCCGCAGGTCGAGCTCGCGACGGGGCGCCCGGTCGGCGTCGAGGCGCTCGTGCGCTGGCGCCACCCGCAGGCCGGGGACATTCCTCCCACGACGATCGTTGGGATCGCCGAGCGCACCGGCCTCATCTCCACGCTCACGCACTGGATCTTCAATGCGGCGTTGCGCCAGGCGCAGCAGTGGCGCGCCGCGGGCATCTCGCCCCGCCTCGCGCTGAACCTCTCCGCGAGCATGCTGGGCGACCGCGAGCTTCCCGCACTCATCGACCAGGGCATCAAGACGTGGGGACTCGATCCCACGCGCATCGTCTTCGAAGTGGCCGAGAGCACCGCGCTCGTCGAGGCAGAGCGTTCCTTCGCGATCCTCACGCGCCTGAAGGGGCTCGGCGCGCAGATCTCGCTCGACGATTTCGGCTCCGGATTCACCTCGCTCGTGAACCTGAAGCGGCTTCCCATCGACGAGATCAAGATCGACCGGCCGTTCGTGATGGGTTATCTCAAGGATGCCGGCGACCAGGCGGTCGTCCGTACTGCGATCTCGCTCGCGCACAACTTCGGCTTCCGCGTGGTCGCGGAAGGCGTCGAGAAACCCGAGATCCGCGACGCGCTCGCGGGCCTGGGCTGCGACCTGGGACAAGGGTTCGCGTTCGCCAAGCCGATGCTCGACGTCGCGCTGCGCGACTGGTGGGGCGCCAACGCACCGTGAAGCGCGGCTTCTACACGATCATGGCGGCGCAGTTCTTCTCGTCGCTCGCCGACAACGCGCTGCTCATCGCCGCGATCGCGATGCTCGCGCAGCTCGACAGCCCGCCGTGGCTCACGCCGCTCCTCAAGTTCTTCTTCACGATCTCCTACGTGGTGCTCGCATTCCTGGTCGGAGCCTTCGCCGACTCGATGCCCAAGGGCCGCGTGATGTTCGTGACCAACCTGGTGAAGGTGGTGGGCTGCGGGCTCATCCTCTTCAACGAGTACCTGAGGCTGGGTTCGATTCCGGCGTACTGGCTGGTGCTCCTCGCCTACGCGGTCGTGGGGCTCGGCGCCGCGGCCTACTCGCCCGCGAAGTACGGAATCCTCACGGAGCTCCTTCCGCCCGAGAGTCTCGTCCTCGCCAACGCATGGATCGAGGGCCTCACCGTGGGCTCCATCGTGCTCGGCAACGTGATCGGCGGCATGCTGATCGGACCCAAGGTTTCCTCGGTGCTGCTCAAGTTCGACTTCCCCTTCTTCGACACGAGCATCGACACGCCCCCCGAGGCCGCGATCGTCGTGATCTCGCTCATCTACGTGGTGGCGGCGCTCTTCAACCTCGCCATTCCGGACACCGGCGCGCGCTACAAGCACCAGGAGCGCAACCCGGCGAGATTGCTCCTCGACTTCTCGCGCTGCTTCATGATGCTGTGGAAGGACAAGCTGGGACAGATCTCGCTCGCCACGACGACGCTTTTCTGGGGCGCCGGAGCATGCCTTCAGTTCATCGTGATCAAGTGGGCCGAGGCGCACCTCAAGCTTCCGCTCGAGCAGGGCGCGATGCTTTCCGGAGTGTCCGCGGTCGGGATCGCCATCGGCGCCGCGCTCGCCGCGCGCTACGTGCCGCTCAAGCGCGCGGTGCACGTGCTCCCCGCCGGGATCTTCATGGGCATCGTCGTGATCAGCATGGTGTCGCTTCGCTGGATGCCGGCGATCTACATCGCGCTCATCATGATCGGCGCGGTCGGAGGCTTCTTCGTGGTTCCCATGAACGCGCTGCTGCAACACCGCGGCCACGTGCTCATGTCGGCCGGCCACTCCATCGCCGTGCAGAACTTCAACGAGAACGTGAGCATCCTCGTGATGCTCGCGATCTATTCGTTGATGCTG
>DATGGI010000218.1:0-11273 GCA_035308545.1 Usitatibacter sp. | reverse complement strand
GAAGCTGAAGGCGTTCCGCGAATGGGTGAAGGCCGAGCTCAGCCCGGCTCGCGGTCGCCGCCCGTAGCGGGCTGCGGCGTCTCGCCGCCCTGCGGCCGGCCATCCTGCCCGCCGCGGTTGCGATTGCGGTTCTTGTGGCGGCGATGGCGCCCCGGTTTGCCGTGCCCCTGCCCCTGGCCTTGCGCGTTCTGGCCCTGCGGACCCGGAGCGTTGCCATTCCCGTTCCCGGGGTTCTGGTTCTGTCCCTGGCCGTGGGGCTTGCCTTGCCCGTGCTTGCGATGTTGCTGGTGATGCTGCCCGCCTTGCCCACCCTGCCCGCCATGCGCGACGTTCCCGTTCGCATTGCCCTGGCCCGGGTGATGCATCACGTTTCCGTCGGCGTTGCCGTGGCCGTGGCCGCGTCCGCGCTTCTTGCCGTGGCCGAAGGACTTGCCGCCCGGCCGCCCTTCGCGACGCTGCTGGGGATCGTGCTTCGCGGGATTGAAGCCTTCGCCATAGGTGCCCCGGTTGCCGTCGGCCTCAGGCGCAGGCGCGGTCTCGCGCGCGATCACGCGGTTGCCGAGGTCGTCTTCGGGCACGCGTTCGACGTGGCGCTCGCGAGCCGGATCCGGGGCGCGGTTGCCGATGTTGTCGAACTCGTCCTCTTCGTCGGCATCGCCGGCCGAGGGCGGCGGCTCGTTCATGCCGGAAAACTGGAGCAGCGTCTGCACCTGTTCCTCGTCCATCTCCTTCATCATGCCGCGCTTCACGTGGCCCGGGAGCTCCACGCAGCCGAAGCGCACCCGCATGAGGCGGCTCACCGTGAGGCCCACCGCTTCCATCATGCGGCGCACCTCGCGGTTCTTTCCTTCGCGAAGGACCACGTGGTGCCAGTGGTTCGCGCCCTCGCCGCCGCGATCCTCGATCGAATCGAACTTGCAGAGCTCCCCGTCGATGTCCACGCCCTCGAGCAATTTCGCCTTCACCTCGTCGGTGAGGTCGCCCAGCACGCGCACGGCGTACTCGCGCTCGACTTCGAAGCGCGGGTGCGTGAGGCGGTTGGCGAGCTCGCCGCTCGTCGTGAAGATGAGCAGGCCCTCGGTGTTGAAGTCGAGGCGGCCCACGGAGACCCAGCGCCCGCCGTTCACCTTGGGCAGGCGGTCGAAGACTGTCGGGCGCTTCTGTGGATCGTCGCGCGTCACGATCTCGCCGGTGTTCTTGTGATACACGAGCACGCGCGGCAGCGGATCACCGAAGCGCAGGTTGATCACGTTGCCGTCGAGCTTCACCTTGTCGCTGGGACCCACGGAGTCGCCGAGCTTCGCGACCTGCCCGTTGATCGTGATGTGGCCCTGGGCGATGAGGATCTCGATGTTGCGGCGCGATCCATGGCCCGATTGCGCCATCACCTTCTGCAGGCGCTCGCGCTTGGCGTTGCCGCCGCCGCCGCCCTGGCCGCCGCGATTCTTGCCGCGGCGCTTGCCGTTGCCCTGGGGCGCGCGCGCCCACTCGGGCACCACGCCGCCCGGCCACTCCAGGCGATGATTCTGTTGAGGTCTATCCCGCATTGACTTGCTCCGTATCCGAGGCTTCGGGTGGGGGTGGGTTGAGGGCCGGGGCTGCTTCGAGCGTGGACTGCAGCTCTTCCAGCGGCGGCAGCTCCTCGAGCGTCCTCAGGTTCAGGTCGTCGAGGAACTTGCGCGTGGTGGCGAAGATCGCCGGGCGCCCGGGCGTTTCGCGCTGGCCGATGATCTCGACCCAGCCGCGTTCGATCAGGGCGTTCAACGTGGGCGGCGAGACTGCGACGCCGCGCACATCCTCGATGTCGCCGCGCGTGACCGGCTGGCGGTACGCGATGATCGCGAGCGTCTCCAGCACCGCCCTGGAATATCGCGGCGGCTTTTCGTTGGAGATGCGGTCGAGGAATTTCTGGTAGTCGGGCTTCACGCGGAAGCGCCACCCGGAGGCGACCGGCGTGAGCTCGATGGAGCGTTGCGCCCACTCGTCCTTCAGCTCGTCGAGCACCTTGCGGATGTTGTCGGCGTCGACTTCGCCCGCGAAGAGGCGCTTCAACTGCTGCACGGTGAGCGGCTCGCTGGCCGAGAGCAACGCCGCCTCCAGCACGCGCTTCACATGCTCGAGGTCGATGGGCTGGGTCTCGGGGACCGGCAGGGATTCGTCGTTCATGTTCTCTTGTGTGGACATCATGCGATCGTGAGCGTGGCGCGCTCGGCCCTGAGCTTCACGTAGATGGGATCGAAGGGAGTCTGCTGCGTGATCTCGACCAGCGCCTCGCGGGCGAGCTCGAGGAGGGCGAGGAAGCTCACCACGAGGAGCGCCACGCCGCGGTCGGGCTCGAAGAGCTGCGAGAACTCGACGAAGGTGCCGGGCTGGAGCGTGCGCAGGATGCGCGTCATGTGCGCCCGAACCGAAAGCTGCTCCCGCGTGATGCGGTGGTGCTTCGTGAGGCGCGCCCGCGCGAGGATCGCGCGCCACGCCTCGGATAGATCGGCCACGTGCACGTCGGGCAGCCGCTCGGCGAGCGCCTGCTCGATGTAGACCTCGACCAGCGAGAAATCGCGGCCGGCCACCGGGATCTCGCCCAGCGCGTAGGCCGCCTTCTTGATCTGCTCGTATTCGAGGAGGCGGCGGACCAGCTCGGCGCGCGGATCCTCGGGCTCGGCCGCGTCGTCGCGCGGCGGCCGCGGCAGCAGCATGCGCGACTTGATCTCGATCAGCAGCGCCGCCATCAGCAGGTAGTCGGCCGCGAGCTCGAGTTGCGTGGTGCGCATCATCTCGACGTATTCCATGTACTGGCGCGTGAGGTCCGCCATCGGGATGTCGAGGATGTCGAGCGAGTGCCGCCGGATGAGGTAGAGGAGGAGATCGAGCGGGCCCTCGAAGGCATCGAGGAAGACCGAGAGCGCCTCGGGCGGAATGTAGAGGTCCGGCGGAAGCTCCGTGAGGGGCTCGCCCCGGATCTTCGCGATCGGCATCGCGAGGTCGAGCGTGGGCTGCTCGAGTGCGGAATCGTTGGCGGCTTGCGTGGTCATTTCTTGAAGAGTGTCTCCGCGGCTTGCTTGCACATTCCCTGGACGGTGGCCGCGGGTCCCGAAACCTCGTCGAGCTCCCACGCGAACTTCACGCCCAGCTGGTTGGCGACAGTCGTGGCCGCCTTGAAGAAATTCTCGCCCCGCTCGAGGCGCGAGGCGCCCTGCTTCGCCGCGCCGTCGCTCTTGCCCATGTCCACCGCATCGGGATCGTTGTCGTTGTCGCCCACCATCACGACCACGCGCGTGGAAAGCGCCTTGCGCACGTCGGCCTCGGTGGCGCCGGAACCCACGAGCGATTGGGGGAAAGAGCCCGCGCCCTTGTCGGCGCGGAATTCGGGGCTCGTGTACCAGCCCGCGTTGGCCACGACGATGGCCGAGGCGCGATTGTTGGGACGGAGGAACGGCAGCCGGTGCGCGACCTGCGCGCCCGCCGAGTAACCGAAGAGCACGTACGACTGCTGCCCGTCGCGCATCTCGTCGAAGAGGTGCTCGATCGTCGCGTACACCCACTTCTCGCGATTCGCGGCCTGGTCGCCCGTGGCTCCGCCCAGGGCATACGCGTCACCCGGATACTTTTCCTCGATGAATTCGGGCGTGATCACCATGAACTTGTAGCGGTCGGCGATGAGCTCCCAGTAGTCGCGCATGTCCGAGGACTTGCGCGTCGCCCCGTGCAGCGCGATGAGGATCGGGCACGTCGTGTCGCATGCGCGCGGCCTGTACGTATAGACGCGCATCGGCATCCCGGTGCCCGCCTTGTCCGTCCACACCCAGCTCCACTTGCCGCCGGGCACGGGCGTCGCCGCGCCCACCACCATTGCCGCGCACGAGACGATCGCCGCGATCAGAGTCTTAAAGAACCGTCTGCGTCCATCTGTGTTCATCTGTGGTTCCTCAGCTGTAGTCCAGCCCCATTGCCGCGCGCACGTCGCGCATCGTGTCGTTCGCGAGGTCCGAGGCCTTCTCGCATCCGTCCTGGATGATGTTGCGCACGAGCGAAGGATCCTCCTCGAACTGCACGGCGCGCTCGCGAATCGGCCTGAGCTCCGCGTTCACCGAGTCGATCACCGGCTGCTTGCACTCGAGGCATCCGATGCCCGCGCTGCGGCAGCCCTTCTGCACCCACTGCTTCACCTCGTCGTTCGAATACACCTGGTGAAGGTTCCACACGGGGCAGACGTCGGGATTGCCCGGATCCGTGCGCCGCACGCGAGCCGGATCCGTCTGCATCGTGCGGATCTTCTTCGTCACCTCGTCGGGCGACTCGCGCAGCATGATCGTGTTGCCGGAGCTCTTGCTCATCTTCTGGCCGTCGAGGCCGAGGAGCTTGGGCGTCTCCGTGAGGAGGGCCTCGGCCTCGGCGAGGATCATGCGCCCGCCGCCCTCGAGGTAGCCGTAGAGACGCTCCTTGTCGCCGATGGAGAGGTTCTGCACGTCGTTCACGAGCTTGCGCGCTTCGTCGAGCGCATCCTGGCTGCCCTGTTCCTGGAACTTGCCGCGCAACGCCCGGTAGAGCTTGGCCTTCTTCGGGCCCATCTTCTTCACGGCGGCCTCGGCCTTCTCCTCGAAACCCTTCTCGCGCCCGAAGAGATGGTTGAAGCGCCGCGCGATCTCGCGCGTGAGCTCGATGTGCGACACCTGGTCCTCGCCCACGGGCACCTTGGTGGCCTGGTAGATCATGATGTCGGCCGCCTGCATGAGCGGATAGCCGAGGAAGCCGTAGGTGAGGATGTCGCGGCCCTGCTCCGCGTGCTTGTCGACGAGATCCTTGTAGGTCGGCACGCGCTCGAGCCAGGCGAGCGGAGTGAAGAACGAGAGCAGCATCGTGAGCTCCGCGTGCTGCGGCACCCGCGACTGGATGAAGAGCGTGGCCTTCGACGGATCGATGCCGCACGAGAGCCAGTCGACGAACATGTCCCACACGGTGGTCTCGATGACCGAGGGATCCTCGTAGTGCGTGGTGAGCGCGTGCCAGTCGGCGGCGAAGAAGAGGCACGGGAACTCGTTCTGCAGGCGCACCCAGTTCTTGAGCGCGCCATGGTAGTGGCCGAGGTGCATCGCGCCGGTGGGGCGCATTCCCGAAAGTACGCGTTCCTGGAACATCGTCTAGTTGAGCCCGAAGAGCGAAATGAAGAATCCCGTCCCGGCATTGAGCAGCGCCTGGAAGGCGGCGCCCACGGGCCGGAACACGACCATCATCAGGATGAGCCCGATGAGGATCGGCATGCCGTAGGGCTCGAGGCGCGAATACGAATACGCGAGACGCGCCGGAAGCATGCTCGTCACGATGCGGCCGCCGTCCAGCGGCAGGATCGGGAAGAGGTTGAAGATCGCGAGCACCACGTTCCACTTGATGCCGGCGATGGCGACGTAGAACCAGAACGTTGCAACCATCGATTCGCTCGAGCCGATCGCCTGGATGGCCGACGCGATTGCCGCCCACGCCGTCGCCTGGACGAGGTTGGACGCCGGCCCCGCGGCCGCGACCCAGAACATGTCCCGCTTCGGATTGCGCAGGTTGCCGAAATTCACGGGCACGGGCTTGGCCCAGCCGAACACGATGCCGCCAAGGGCGAGCGAGATGAGCGGGAACATGATCGTGCCGACGGGATCGATGTGGCGCGCGGGATTCAGCGTGACGCGCCCCATCATGTAGGCGGTGTTGTCGCCGAACATGCGCGCGACGTATCCGTGCGCGGCTTCGTGCAGCGTGATCGCGAGCACGAGGGGCAGCACCTCGATGCAGATGCGGATGATGACGTTGTTCAGGTCCATCAGTGCAGCGCTTCCTTCACGAAACCGAACGGGCGGATGTCGCCCTTGCCTTCGCGCACCAGGCGCGGCGCATCGGAGGACAGGTCGACCACGGTGGTCACTTCGCCGTTGCAGGGGCCCGCGTCGATCACGAGGTCGATATCGTGCTCGAGGCGCTGGCGAATCTCGTAGGGATCGTTCAGGGCCTGGCCGTGCGCCGGCAGGATCAGCGTGCACGACAACAGCGGCTCGCCCAGCTGCGCGAGGATCGCGAGCGCCACAGCGTGATCCGGGATGCGCACGCCGAGCGTATGGCGCGGCGTGAGCAGGCGCCGCGGCACCTCGCGCGAGGCGCGCAGGATGAACGTGTAGCTGCCCGGCGTGTTCGCGCGGATCAATCGGAATTGCAGGTTGTCCACCTTGGCGAATTGCCCGATCTCGGACAGGTCACGGCACACGAGCGTGAAATGGTGGCGCTCGTCCACGTCGCGGATCCTGCGGATGCGCTCCATCGCCGCCTTGTCGCCGATATGGCAGCCGAGCGCGTAGCAGGAATCCGTGGGGTAGGCGACAACGCCTCCGCCGCGGATGATGTCCACCGCCTGTCGCACCAATCGCGGCTGCGGGTCTTCCGGGTGAACCGAAAAATATTGAGCCATTCCCTCGACATCCGCGCGGAAACTCCCGCGCCCGAGTTAGCGTTTTTATCGGGCGGCTAATGCGCCCACCGGCTCCAGACGGGCGTGAGCGAGTCGTGGAGCGCTGGAAGCCGCCCCGGCTCGATCGGGCTTTCGCCCGGCCCGTGATAATCGGCGCCGCGCGACGCGAGGAACCCATGTTCCAGCGCCAGGCGTTGCCATGTTGCATACATCTCGGGACGGTGGCTTCCCGTCACCACTTCGATCGCTTCTCCGCCCGCCGCGCGGAAATCCTTGAGCATCTCGTCGCGGAACATCGGCTTCAGGTTGTAGCGGCCCGGATGCGCCAGCACCGCGACACCGCCGCTCGCACGGATCCACTCCACCGCATCCGTGAGCTCCGCCCAGCGGTGCGGCACGTACGCGGGCTTTCCCTTCGCCAGGTACTTGTCGAAGGCGGCCTGGATGTCCTTCACCCTGCCCGTCTCCACGAGGTGCCGCGCGAAATGCGTGCGGCCCAGCATCGACTTGTTCTCGGCGAGGGCATGCGCGCCCTCGAACGTTCCCGCGATCCCGAGCCTTTCCAGCGCCTCCGCGATCTTTCCGCCGCGGCCGTTCCTTCCGTCGCGAATCGCGCGCAATCCGCCCGCGAGCGCTTTCGCGGTGGGATCCACGTTCAATCCCACGACGTGCAGCGTGGTATCGCCCCAGCTCACCGAGATCTCGACGCCCGGGACGAAACCGATTCCGACGCGCCTCGCCGCAGCTTCGGCTTCCTCGATCCCGTCGGTAGTGTCGTGATCCGTCAGCGCGATCGCGTCGACCCCGGTGCGGGCCGCGAGCTCCAGGAGCTCCGTGGGCGACAGCAGACCATCCGAGCGGGTCGAATGGTTGTGCAAGTCGTAATTGTCCAAGCGCACATTGTATCAAAATGGGTGTTTTCCCGCTGGGAACAAGATGTCGATCCACACCATCCAGTTCGGCGACGAGGGCCAGTCCGCGACCCGGGAGCTGTCGCGCATGGTCGAGTCGCTCGCAGCATTCCACTTCGGGGCGTTCGGGACGGTGCGCGATCACGTCGCCACGCTGGAGTCGCTCGACCGCCAATACGGCGGCAGCGCGGAGCTTCCGGCCGAGGACGTGGATACCGTGGTCGCCGCGCTGCATACCGAGCTCGCCCGCTGGGAGGCCGGCGCGACGCGGCGCAAGCTCGCGGCGCACGATGCGATCGATTCGGCCACGATCGGCGTCGCGCTCTGGGCGATGCGCCACGGCGTCGAGATCACGGTCGTGGAACCGGTCGTGAACGCGCTCGCGCGCCGCTCCAACCAGGCGAAGGGAAAGCAGGAAGCCGCGGCGGCCTTCGCCCTCATGCAGGGCGTGATCGCGCACGTATCGCCGCGCCTGTCCGCGGACCTGGAGCGCTCGAACCCCGAGAGGCCCTGGCGCCTGCTGCACGCCAACCTCGCGATCACCGCGATCCGCACCGAGGATCCCGCGATGATCGCCTTCGCGTTCGACGCGTTGGATGCGGCGCTGCCCGACGAACGCGCCACGTTCTACGCCGAGGCCCGCGCGCTCGCCCTCGCGCCCGGAATTTCCCCCCACGTGAGGAGCCTCATCGAGGCGCGTCTTCCGCTATAATTGCAGGTTAATTTTGTGGCGGCACAGGCGTTCCAGGCAGCGTGAAATTCCTCTTCGACTTCTTCCCGGTCATCCTCTTCTTCGTCGCGTACAAGTTCGCCGACATCTTCGTCGCGACCGGCGCCGCCATTGCCTCGAGCGTGCTGATCATGGGCTGGACGCTCGCCCGGCGCCACAAGGTGGCGACGATGCAGTGGGTGAGCTTCGCGATCATCCTCGTGTTCGGCGGTGCCACGCTGATCCTGCGCGACGAGACGTTCATCAAGTGGAAGCCCTCGGTCCTCTACTGGGCGATGAGCGCCGCTTTCCTCAGCGGCCTCGTGATGCGCGCCAACCTCGCGCGGGCGATGCTGGGGGAAGAGATCTCGCTGCCCGATCCCGTGTGGAAGCAACTTTCCGCCGTATGGGGAGTCTTCTTCTTCGCCCTGGGCGCGCTCAACCTCTGGGTCGCCTTCAGCTTCCCGACGGAGACCTGGGTCAATTTCAAGACTTTCGGCGCGATGGGCCTGATCGTCGTCTTCGTGATCGCGCAGGGCTTCTGGCTCGCGCGCCACATTCCGGACGATCCGCCCGGCACGGGGACGCCGGATCCGTGATGGCCAGCGAGAGCGTCATCCGCAAGCGTCTCGCCGCCCTGAATCCCGTGGCGCTGGATTTACGCGACGAAAGCGGGCAGCATGCGGGCCACGCGGGAGCGAGGCCCGGGGAATCGACGCACTGGCAGCTCACCATCGTCTCGGAGGCGTTCCGCGGCAAGAGCGCGCTGGCGAGGCACCGGATGATCTACGAGGCCCTGGGCGACCTCATGGAACACGAAATCCACGCCCTGAAGATCGAGGCGCATGCGCCGTAAAGTTCACATTCACCGAGTAAAGGAAATCGACATGTACAGCACCCTGAGGACCCTCGCCGCCATCCTGGTGGCCGGCTCTTTCGCCGCCACCGCGGCAGCGCAGTCCGACGAGCCGAAGAAGTCGTCGAAGAAATCCGCCACCGCGGCGGCGGCTCCGGCTTCAGCCCCGAGCAAGGTTGTCGTCAACGGCGTCACCATCCCGCAATCGCGCTTCGACGCCATGAACCGCGAGCTCACGGCCCAGGGCCAGCCCGACTCGCCGGAACGCGCCAACGCGATCAAGGAAGAGCTGATCAACCGCGAGGTGCTCGCCCAGGCGGCCCAGCGCCGTGGCCTGGACAAGGATCCCGACGTGGCGGCCCAGATGGACATGGCGCGCCAGGCCGTCCTCGTGCGCGCCCTCTTCGAGCGCGAGATGAAGGCCAACCCCGTCACCGATGACCAGCTGCAGAAGCAGTACGAGACCTTCAAGGCCTCGATGGGCACCAATGAATACAAAGTTCGCCACATCCTCGTCGACAACGAAGCCGATGCGAAGGCGATCATCGCCGACCTGAACAAGGGCGGCGACTTCGCCAAGATCGCGAAGGAGAAGTCGAAGGATCCGGGCTCGAAGGACAACGGCGGCGACCTCGACTGGGGCCCGTCCGCGCGCTATGTGAAGCCCTTCGCCGACGCGATCACCAGCATGCAGAAAGGCCAGACCACGGCCACGCCGGTGAAGACCGACTTCGGCTACCACGTGATCCGCCTCGACGACGTGCGCCCGCTGCAGGTGCCGCCGTTCGCCGAGATGCGCGAGCAGTTCCGCCAGCGCGCGCAACAGCAGGCCATCCAGAAAGTCGTGGCCGACCTGCGCGCGAAGGCCAAGGTCGAAGAACGATAAGAACTCGTCTGATCCCGCGCAAGCGGGGACTCGAGGGGCGGCTTCGGCTGCCCCTTTTTATTTGTTCGGGCCTAGTCGTAAGCCTTGAGTTGCCGTCCCCGGGTTTCCGGCAGCAGCAGCGCCGCGACGATCACCAGCGCGTAGGCGATTCCAGCGAACATGCCGATGGCCGTGCCGAGGGATGTCGTCGCGCTGAGGTACCCGACGAGCGTCGGGAACACGGCTCCGATTCCCCGCCCGAAGTTGTATGCGAATCCCTGGCCCGTGGCCCTGATGCGCGAGGGGAAGAGCTCCGTCAGGAATGGCCCCATGCCGCTGAAGATCCCGGATGCGAAGAAGCCCAGCGGAAACCCGAGCACCAGCATCTGCGCGTCGTCGATCTCCACGAGCGTATAGAGGATGCTGATGAGGGCCGAGCCCACCGCGAACAGCAGGAAGTTCTTTCGCCGGCCGATGACGTCGTTCAGGTAGGCGCTCACGAGGTAGCCGATGAACGAGCCCACGATGATCACCGCGAGATAGCCGCTCGTGTTCAGGACCGACAGGTGGCGCACCGTCTTGAGGTACGTCGGCAGCCAGGTCGTGATCGCGTAGTAGCCGCCTTGCGCGCCGATCGCGAGCAGGCTCGTCAGCAGCGTCGTTCGAATCAGGGCCGGCGAAAAGATCTCCCACACGCCGCCCGTGCTTTCGGCAGCGCGCTTCTTGGTCTCGGTGTAGACCGGAGGTTCGGTCACGTAGCGGCGGATGTAGATCACCAGCAGCGCCGGCAGGATGCCGATCCAGAACATGGTCCGCCACGCGTATTCCTCGGGAAGGAACGTGAACGCGACCGAGTAGATCACGGCCGCGAGACCCCAGCCCAGGGCCCAGGTGCTCTGCACGGCGCCGACCGCCTTGCCGCGATGCTCCGCGCGGACGATCTCGCCCATCAACACGGATCCGACCGCCCACTCGCCGCCGAATCCCAATCCCTGCAATGCCCGCGTCGCGAACAGCATTTCGAAGTTCTGCGCGAATCCGTTCAGGAACGTGAAGATGGCGAACCAGAGAATCGAGACCTGCAGGATGCGCACGCGGCCGTAGCGATCCGCGAGCATGCCCGCGATCCAGCCACCGAACGCGGAGACCAGCAGGGTCACGGTGCCCAGGAGGCCGGCTTGCCCGCGATCGATCCCCCAGGTCTTGATCAACGTCGCGATGACGAACGTGAACACCATGTAGTCCATGGCATCCATCGCCCAGCCACCGGCCGCTGCGTAGAAGGCGCGCTTCTCCTGTTGCGACAGTTCGCGGAACCAAGCGATCATCGTCTTCCCCTCTGAATTTGTGGTGTTTACCCCACTCGGCGGGACCCAGCGTACACCAGCCGCGATCTTTTAACCCGTTTCGGGAATCCGTCCGTTTCATCCCGTAAGCGCCGCCATTCCGGTGGCCATCGACGAAAAGGAACGGACATGTACCTCGCA
>DATGGI010000217.1:0-9658 GCA_035308545.1 Usitatibacter sp. | reverse complement strand
AGATCAGCTTGATGCCCGCTTCCTTGAGGCCGCGGTCGGCGAACTGCTTCATTACGGCCGCGCCCTCGCCGGAAGGCACGAAGAGGAAGAGCGCGTCGGGCTTCTGGTCCTTGGCGCGCTGCAGGAACGGTGCGTAGTCCGGGTTGCGAAGCGGCGTGCGCAATGACTCCATGATCGTGCCGCCCTTGTCCGTGAAGTGCTTCACGAAGACCTTCTCGCAATCGAGGCCCGGCGCGTAGTCGGTGACCATCGTGACGACCTTCTTGATCCCTTGCCTCGCGCCCCAGTCGGCGATGGGCCACGTGATCTGCGGCACCGTGAAGCCCGAGCGCACGATGAAGGGCGATTTCTGCGGCACGATCGAGGTCGCCGCGCACATGACGATCATCGGGACCTTGGCCTCGGTCGCGACGGGAGCCGTGGCGAGCGCGAGCGGCGTGAGCCCGAACCCCGCGATGAATGCGGCCTTGTCGCGCGAGATGAGCTCCTGGGCGAGGCGCTTGGTGGTGTCGGGCGTCGACGTGTCGTCGCGCACGAGGAGCTCGAGTTTCTGGCCCGCGACGGTGTCGCCGCGCTTGGCCATGTAGAGCTTCACCGCCGACTCGACCTGGCGGCCCGTGGACGCGAAGGGTCCCGTGAGCGGCAGGATGAGGCCGATGCGCACGGGGTCGGCGGCGCGAGCGGTGAAGGGCATCATCGCGGCAGCGGCCGCGGCGGCCGAGCCCTGCAGGAATTGACGGCGCGAACGGATGATCCGGCTCTGTCTTGTCATTTCGTTTCTCCTCCGGGAATTTTTTCGGCCAGTGCCCAACTATAATCCATTCGCCATGCCAATCCGCATCGCGCGCATCGTGAAAATCATCCTCGCCGCATCGTGGCCGATTATCGGCCAGTGGGCGGCGGCCCAAACGTGCCCGCAAACCACGAAGGTCGTGGTGCCTTTCTCGCCGGGAACGGGCATGGATCTCCTCGCGAGGACGCTCGGGCCGAAACTCTCGGAGATGTGGGGACAGTCCGTCGTCGTCGAGAACAAGCCGGGCGCATCCGGAAACCTCGGGACGTACTTCGTGGTCAAGGCCGCCCCCGACGGATGCACGTTGATGATGGGCGCCAGCACCCTCGTCATCAATCCGGCGCTCTACAAGGACATGCAATTCAATCCGCTCACGGACCTGGCGCCCGTGGGCCTCGCAGCCAACGCGGCGTTGCTCCTGGTCGTGAATCCGAAGACCGGCATCACGACGGCGCGGGACCTGGTGGAACGGTCGAAGGAGAAGCCGGGAACGTTCAACTACGGCTCGCCCGGCGTGGGCACTCCGCACCACATGGCGATGGAGCTTTTCAAGGCGATCTCGGGCGCATCGCTCACGCATATCCCGTTTTCCGCATCGGGCCCGGCGGTGACGCAGCTCCTGGGCGGCGAAGTGCCAATCATGTTTCTTCCCGTGCACGTCGCGATTCCGTACGTGAAGGCGGGAAAGCTCACGGCGCTCGCAACGGGCGGCGCGCGGCGCACGCCGCTCGCACCGGACATCCCCACGCTGGGCGAGCTCGGTTTCCGCGATGCCGACACCGATGTCTGGTACGCCATGTGGGCGCCCGCGGGAACACCGCCCGCGACGATCGCGAAGATCGACGCCGACATGCAGAAGGCGCTCGCGTTGCCCGAGGTGCGCAATGTGCTCGCGGCGCAGGGCATGGAGGTCCTCACGAGCTCGCCCTCGGAATTGCAGGTGCGCATGCAGTCCGACGCGGCGCGCTGGGCGCAGCTCGTGAAGCGCGCGGGCATCCAGGCCGAGTAACGGTGGAAGTCCTCATCGCCGGCGGCGGCATCGCGGGACTCTCGTTCGCGCTCGCGCTGCACCAGCGCGGAATCCGCTGCCGGGTGTACGAAAGCGCGCGTGAGATCCGCGAGCTGGGCGTGGGCATCACGCTGCTGCCTCACGCGATGCGCGAGCTCGCTGCCCTCGGGCTCGAAGATCGCTTGCGCGCCGTCGCCATCGAGAACGAGGAGAGCCTCTTCTTCAACCGCCACGGCCAGCTCATCTACCGCGAACCGCGAGGCCGCCACGCGGGATACGAGAATCCCGAGCTCGGCATCCATCGCGGAAAGCTGCACGGCATCCTGTACGCCACGGTGCTCGAACGATTGGGACCGGAAAGCGTCGTCCTCAACCGCCGCTGCGAAGGCGTGCTGCAGGAAACGGCGGGCGCGTCGCTGCGCCTCGCGGAAGCTTCGACGGGCCGTTCCGTCGATCCGGTGCACGGAGATGTCGTGGTCGCCTGCGATGGAGTGAACTCTGCGCTGCGGCGCCAGTTCTACGCGGGCGAGAAACTCGCGTTCACCGGCATCAACACGTGGCGCGGCGTCACGCGCATGAAACCCATCCTCGGCGGGCGTGCCTACCTTCGCATCGGCACCGTGGATACCGGCAAGATCGTGATCTATCCCATCGTGGACTCGATCGACGGCGAAGGCCGCCAGCTCGTGAACTGGACCACGGAAAAGCGCATGCCCGGCGAGCCGATGAACGACTGGAACAAGCCCGGGCACCTCGAGGATTTCCTTCCGGTCTACGAGGACTGGCGCTTCGACTGGCTCGACGTCCCCGCGATGATCCGTGACGCCGACACGGTGTTCGAGTATCCGATGGTGGACAAGGATCCGGTCGCGCGATGGACTTTCGGGCGCGTGACCTTCATGGGCGACGCCGCGCATCCGATGTATCCCCGCGGATCGAACGGCGCGGCGCAGGCCGTGATCGACGCGCGCGCGCTCGCCGATGCCCTTGCGCGGTGCGATCATCCATTGCGAGCGCTCGCCGAATACGAGGGCGCGCGCCGCGAGACGACGGCGAACATCGTGCGCACGAACCGCGAGCATCCGCCGGACTTCATCATCATGAAGGTCGAGGAGCTCACGGGCGGGAAGCCCTTCGGGCACATCGACGACGTGATCAGCCAGGAAGAGCTTCGCGAGCTCTCGGAGCGCTACAAGAAGGTCGCCGGGTTCAGCCTGAAGAAGTGATCAGCGGAATTCGGCGCTGTCCTTCGTCCACGCGCGGGCCTGGTCGCTCAGCGTGAATCCCACGCCGGGACGGTCGGGCACTTTCATGCGGCCCTCGCGAAGCTCGAGGCGCTCGTTGAAAAGCGGCTCCAGCCAGTCGAAGTGCTCGAGCCACGGTTCGCGCGGATAGGCCGCGGCCAGATGCACGTGGATCTCCATCGCGAAGTGGGGCGCGAGCTTGAGTCCCTTGTGGTCGGCAAGCGCGAGGATCTGCATGAAGGGCGTGACGCCACCCACGCGCGGGCAATCGGGTTGCACGAAATCGCACGCGCCCGAATTGATGAGATGCGCGTGCTCGTAGTAGCTCGTGAGCATCTCGCCGGTCGCCACGGGTGTGTCCAGCATCGCGGCGAGCTCGGCGTGCCCTTCGTTGTCCCAGGCGTCGAGCGGCTCCTCGATCCAGACGAGGCCGAACTCCTCGAAGGCGCGTCCCATTCGATGCGCCGCCGGCCTGTCCCATTGCTGGTTCGCGTCGACCATCAGCGGAAATCCGTCGCCGAGGCGCTTGCGCACGGCGGTCACGCGCTTGATATCGGTCGCCGCATCCGGATGTCCCACCTTGATCTTGATGCCGCCGATGCCACGGACGCGCAGCGCGTCGACGCTTTCCAGGACTTCCTCGAGCGGCGAGGAAAGGAATCCGCCGGAAGTGTTGTAGCACTGGACCGATTCGCGATGGGCGCCGAGGAGCTTCGCGAGCGGAAGGCCCGCGCGTTTCGCCTTCATGTCCCAGAGCGCCACGTCGAAGGGCGCGATCGCCTGGACCGCCATGCCGCTGCGTCCCATCGAGGCCCCGGCCCAGAGCAGCTTCGTGAAGAGCCGCTGCGGGTCGTTGGGATCTTCGCCGAGGAGGTTGGATGCGACTTCCTTCGCATGGGCGTACATGCCCGGGCCGCCGGCGCGCTTGGAGTAGCCGAATCCCAATCCGGAGTGCCCGTCGCGGCTCTCGATCTCGGCGAAGACGAACGCGACCTCCGTGAGGGGCTTCTGCCGCCCGGTCAGGACTTTCGCGTCGCTGATCGGCGTCTTGAGGGGCAGGAATGCGAGCGAAACCTTGACGCGCTCGATACGGTCGTTCATGCGGCCAAGGATACCCCATGGCATCATCGCGGAATGACTAGCCCGCCCCGCATGAAGCCCGAGCAGCTTCGAAGCTACCGCTGGTTCGGCCGCGAAAGCATGCGCACGTTCAATCACCGTTCGCGCATGGCGCAGCTCGGTCACGACGAGGCCGAATATCGCGGCAAGCCGGTGATCGCGATCCTCAACACGTGGAGCGACATCAATCCGTGCCACAGCCATTTCCGCCAGCGCGTGGAGGACATCAAGCGCGGCGTGTGGCAGGCCGGCGGATTCCCGCTCGAGATCCCGGCGATCTCGCTCGCCGAGCCGTTCCAGAAACCGAGCCCGCTCATGTATCGCAATCTCCTCGCCATGGAGGCCGAGGAGCTGCTTCGATCCTATCCCGTCGACGGCACGGTGCTGATGGGCGGATGCGACAAGACGACGCCCGGCCTCATCATGGGCGCCACCTCCATGGACCTGCCCGCGATCTTCATGCCCGCGGGGCCGATGCTGAAGGGCAACGCGTCGGGCAAGACGCTGGGATCCGGCAGCGACATGTTCAAGGGATGGCAGGAGCTTCGCGCCGGCGCCATCGACCAGGAAGAGTGGGAAGAGCTCCTGTCGGGCATCGCGCGCTCCCCGGGACACTGCATGGTGATGGGTACCGCTTCCACGATGACGAGCGCCGCCGAAGCACTCGGACTCACGCTGCCGGGCGCCGCGTCGATCCCGGCTCCCGATTCGCGCCACGCGCAGATGGCCGCGCATACCGGCAAGCGCATCGTCGAGATGGTGTGGGAGGACCTGCGCCCCTCGAAGATCCTCACCGACGACTCGTTCGACAACGCCGTGACGACGGTTCTCGCGCTCGGAGGATCGACCAACGCGCTCGTGCACCTGATCGCGATGGCGCGCCGCGCGGGCGCGAAGCTCGACCTCGACCGCTTCGACCAGCTCGCGCGCACCACGCCGCTCATCGCGAACCTGAGGCCCGCGGGCAAGTACCTCATGGAGGATTTCTACTACGCGGGCGGACTCCGCGCGATGCTCGAATGCATCCGCGACAAGCTCCACGTGACCGCGCTCACCGTGAACGGCAAGACGCTGGGCGAGAACATCTCCGGCGCGCGCGTCTTCGACGACGACGTGATCCTTCCGCGCGACAAGGCGCTCTACCAGGATGGAAGCCTCGCGGTCCTTCGCGGCAACCTCTGCCCCGATGGCGCGGTGATCAAGCCCGCGGCCGCCGAGTCGAGACTGCACCGGCACAAGGGCAGGGCGGTCGTCTTCGAGGACCATCACGACCTTTCGGCGCGCATCGACGATCCGGCGCTCGACGTCGACGAGGACAGCGTGCTCGTGCTCAAGAACGCCGGGCCGCTCGGCGGACCGGGAATGCCCGAGTGGGGGCAGCTGCCGATTCCGAAGAAGCTCCTCCAGAAAGGCGTGAAGGACATGGTCCGGATCTCGGACGCGCGCATGAGCGGCACGAGCTTCGGCGCCTGCGTGCTGCACGTGGCGCCCGAATCGTTCGTGGGCGGGCCGCTCGCGCTCGTCGAGAACGGGGACGTGATCGAGCTCGATATTCCCGGACGCGTGCTCAACGTCAGGGTCTCCGACGAGGAGATGGCTAAACGCCGCGCGAAGTGGAAACCGCCCGCGCCGCGCTACACGCGGGGCTACGGCGCCATCTTCACGCAGAACGTCACGCAGGCGAACGAAGGCTGCGACTTCGCGGTGCTCGCGAGGCGCGACAAGGTCGCCGAGCCCGACATCTTCTAGAATACGGTCATGAAGATACGCGCCGCCGTGTTGAACGCCATGGGTACTCCGGCACCCTATGCGAAGACGAAGCCCCTCACGATCGAGGAGATCGAGCTTCGTCCTCCGGGCCCCGGTGAAATTCTCGTTCGCATGGGTGCCGCGGGCCTTTGCCATTCGGATCTCTCGGTGATCAACGGGGATCGCCCGCGTCCCACGCCCATGGCGCTGGGGCACGAAGCGGCGGGCGTCGTCGAGGAACTGGGTGCCGGCGTGACCGACCTGAAAAAAGGTGATCACGTTGTGCTCGTGTTCATTCCCAGTTGCGGGCATTGCGCGCCCTGCGCCGAGGGCCGCCCCGCTCTGTGCGAGCCGGGCGCTGTCGCGAACACGGCGGGCAAGCTCATGTCGGGAGAAAGCCGCCTCTTCCGCAAGGATGGATCGCTGGTGCACCACCACATGGGCTGCTCGGCGTTCGCGGATCACGCGGTCGTGTCGCGCCATTCGGTAGTGAAGGTCGACCCGGACCTGCCGCTGGAAGAAGCCGCGCTCTTCGGATGCGCGGTGCTGACAGGTGTCGGCGCGGTGGTGAACACGGGCCAGGTGCGCGCGGGATCATCGGTGGCCGTCGTGGGATTGGGCGGTGTGGGTCTCGCATCGCTGCTGGGCGCGGTTGCCGCGGGCGCGCGCCACGTCGTCGCCATCGATGTCTCCGACGACAAGCTCAAGCTCGCGAAGGAGCTGGGTGCCACGCACACGTTCAACGCGACCGCCGCCGATGTCGTCGACCAGGTGAAGGCCGCGACGAAAGGCGGCGTAGATTACGCGGTCGAGATGGCGGGATCCACGCGCGCGTTCGAGACGGCCTATCGCATCACGCGTCGCGGCGGGACGACGATCACCGCGGGCCTGCCGCCGCCGAGCGCGTCGTGGGCGATGCCCTCGACGAATCTCGTCGCCGAGGAGCGCACCATAAAGGGGAGCTACATCGGCACCTGCGTGCCGTCGCGCGATCTGCCGCGGTTCATCGACCTCTACAAGCAGGGACGCCTTCCGGTGAACCGCCTCATGACCCACCGCCTGAAGCTCGACGAGATCAACGAGGGCTTCGATCGATTAAGCGAGGGCAAGGCGGTGCGGCAGGTAATCACGTTCGCGTAGCATCGCGAGAGCAGCCCGGGTGGTGAAATTGGTAAACACAGGGGACTTAGAGAATTGAGCTCGCGCCTGGAAACTCGCGCGATGAAACCCGTCAAATTCGGTGAAAGCCCTGATCGACAAGATCGAGACAACGCCGAGCCAAGCCTCGATGAGAGGAAGGTGTAGAGAGCAGACGGCGGGCACCTAATGCGGCGACGCGATGGTGAAGGCGTGCTCCAGACCACGAACCCGCGAGGGGCGGCGAAAGCCGAAGTGGCAAGAAAATCCCCCGGCCGCGAGGCCTTGCCGGTTCGAGTCCGGCCCTGGGCACCAACCGCTAGAATCTCGTGATGCAGGATTCCCCGGCGTCTCGCGCGCTCCAGCAGGCCCTCGAGGCTTGCAGGCGAAGCGATTGGAGCGAGGCCGAGCGCCTCTGCAACGATGTCCTCGGACAGCAGCCCGATCACCCCGATGCGCTGAACCTGCTGTTCAGCATCGCGTCCACTCGTGGCGCCGAATCCCTCGAACTGAAACGGCACGACGAAGCGATCGCCTTCTTCGACCGCGCGCTGGAGCTCAGGCCGCGATCGGGCGAGACGCATTACAACCGCGGGCTCGCCTTGCACGCGCTGGGACGCCATGAGGACGCGATCGAAAGCTTCGGGCGGGCGATCGCAGCCCGGCCTGATCTTGCGGACGCGTACAACAACCGCGGCGTCGCGCAACGCGATCTCGGCAACCGGGACGAGGCACTCCAGGACTACGACCGGGCGATCTCGCTGAACCCTTCGTTGGCGGAGGCGCACAACAATCGCGGTGTCGTGCTGCGGGAGCTGAAGCGCAACGCCGAGGCCCTGCAGGCCTACGATCGCGCGATCGCCGTCCGCCCCGGCTTCTGGCAAGCGCATTCGAATCGTGGGGCGCTGTTGGGCGACATGGGTCGCCACGCGGAAGCGCTCGAGAGCCAGGAACGCGCGATCGCGCTTCGTCCCGGCTTCACCGAAGCGTGGATCCGGCGAGGGATCACGCAACGCGACCTCGGGCGCCATGCCGAATCGCTGGGAAGCCTCACGCGCGCGATGCAGATCGATCCCGCGTTCGATTGGCTCGAGGGCCAGTGGCTCCACGCGAAGATGCGCCTCTATGACTGGAAGGACTTTTCCGCGAATGCGGGCCGGCTCGCGCGCAGGATCGAAGCGGGCGAGCGTGCCACGCTGCCCTTTCCCCTGATCGCATTGCCCGGGTCACCGGCGCTTCAGCGCACGTGTGCCGAGACATGGGTGCGCGCGCGCCTGCGCCCGAAGCATCCGGTGAGCGAGATGCCGATGCGCGCGAAAGGCGGGAGGTTGCGCATCGGGTACTTCTCGGCCAACTACTCGGAGCACGCGGTCGCGTACCTCATCGCCGATCTCCTCGAGCAACACGACCGCTCATCGTTCGAGGTGACTGCGTTCTCGTTCGGACCCGACACGGGCGATGCGATGCGAAAGCGCGTCGAATCCGCCGCCGAGCGATTCGTCGACATCCGCGATCGCACGGACGAGGCCGTGGCGCGCCTCGCGCGCGAGCTCGAGATCGACGTCGCGGTGGACCTCATGGGATTTACCGAAGACAGCCGCAGCGGCATCTTCGCGTTACGTGCCGCGCCGGTCCAGGTGAGCTACCTCGGGTATCCGGGCACGATGGGCGCGGAATTCATCGACTACCTCATTGCCGACGCCACGGTCGTGCCCGAGGCGGAAGAGGCCTTCTACGCGGAGAGGATCATCCGTATGCCCGGCAGCTACCAGGTCAACGGGCACCGTCCCATCTCGGACCGGGTCTTCACGCGGGAAGGGCAGGGCTTGCCGCAATCCGGGTTCGTGTTCTGCTGCTTCAACAACAACTACAAGATCACACCCTCGACCTTCGACAGCTGGATGCGCATCCTGGGACGCGTCGAGGGAAGCGTGCTATGGGTGCTCGGGGACAACGAGACCGCCATGCGCAACCTGCGAGGCGAAGCGGAAAGGCGCGGCATCGCCGCATCGCGGCTGGTCTTCGCGAATCGCCTGCCGCTCGCCGAGTACATCGCGCGCTACCGCCTCGCGGATCTCTTCCTCGATACGCTTCCCTACAACGCGCACTCGACGGCGAGCGACGCGCTCTGGTCGGGGCTGCCGGTGATCACGCGCGCGGGAGACACCTTCGCGGGGCGAGTCGGCGCGAGCCTTCTTCACGCAGTGGGCTTGCCGGAGCTCATCACGGAAACCGTCGCGCAGTACGAGGATCTCGCAGCTCACCTGGCGACGCAGCCGGACGCGATGCGCGATGTCCGCCGCAGGCTCGAGGAGAACCGGCTGTCGATGCCGCTCTTCGACGCGCCGCGATTCGCGCGCGATCTCGAGGCGGCCTACCGCGAAATGCTGAAGCCTTGACCGCGGGCTCCACAAAGAAAAAGGGCCGCTTGTAGCGGCCCTTCTCTTGAAGCAGTACAGCTACAGCTTAGCGGCAGGTCGCCGGCAGGTACTTCGAGATGATCGTCGTGCTGGCCTTCGGCGGGTTGTTCGCCGAGCAGTTCCACTGCGTGATCGGGGCGCCCGCGGAGGCCGTCGCCGGCATGTACGCGAACATGTTGGTCGACGC
>DATGGI010000216.1:0-27222 GCA_035308545.1 Usitatibacter sp. | reverse complement strand
CACGGCATCGAGGATGTTCTCGACGCCGCGGATGTTGAGGTAGGTCTCCTGCTGCCCGGCGAACGACGCGTCGGGAAGGTCCTCCGCCGTGGCCGACGAGCGCACCGCGAAGCTCGCGGGGCTGGCGCCAGCGACCCGCTCGTACTCGTCGCGGATCTGCTTCTCGACTTCCGGCGGGAACGCCGCCCGCTCCACCATCGCGCGCACCTGGGCGCCCGCCTTGCCGAGCGCGCCCACGTCGTCCACGTCGACCGCGGCCACGATCTTGCCGATGGTTTCGACGAGGTTGTTGTGGGCGAGGAAGTCGTCGAAGGCCTGCGCCGTGGTGGCGAATCCGCCGGGCACGCGCACGCCGGTGGCGGCCAGCTGGCTGATGAGCTCCCCCAGGGACGCGTTCTTGCCCCCCACCGAGGAGACGTCGGCCATGCGCAGGGTTTCGAGCGGAAGGACGTAGCGGTTCGCCATGCGGAAGATAATTTTCGGGAGTGACGCGGCCCGGTGAAATTTGTAATTATATCGGACGCGAGCCAATTTCCCCGCCCCGATGACCCATCGCAAGAGCGTTTTCTTCGTCTCCGACCGTACCGGAATCACGGTCGAAGCCCTCGGCTCGTCGCTGCTCACCCAGTTCTCGGGATTCGATTTCGTGCGGGTGACGCTGCCTTTCATCGACACGGTCGCCAAGGCGCACGAGGCCATCGAGCAGGTGAACGCCACCCACCGGGAATCGGGCGAGCGCCCGCTCGTCTTCAGCTCCATCGTCGACGACGCCGTGCGCGCCGAGATCAACAAGGCCGACGGCCTCGTGCTCGACGTCTTCGAGCGCTTCATCGTGCCGCTGGAAGCCGAGCTCGGCTCCAAGTCGATGCACGCGGTGGGAATGGCGCACAGCACGGCGAACGTGAAGGACTACAACCACCGCATCGAGGCGATCAACTACACGCTCTCCCACGACGACGGGGTCACGCACCGCGGCCTCGAGGAAGCCGACATCGTGCTGGTCGGAGTCTCGAGGAGCGGCAAGACGCCGACCTGCCTGTACATGGCGATGCAGTTCGGGATCAAGGCCGCGAACTATCCGCTGATCCCCGAGGATCTCGAGGCCAACCGGCTGCCACAGTCGCTCTCGCCGCTCAAGCAGAAGGTTTGGGGACTGTCGATCACGCCCGAGCGCCTGCACCAGATCCGGCGCGAGCGCCGCCCCGATTCGAAGTACGCGGCGATCGAGAATTGCCGCTACGAGGTCGCCGCGGCCGAGAAGCTCATGAAGCAGGCGGGCATCCCGTTCCTGGATTCGACGACCAAATCCATCGAGGAAATCGCGACCCACATGCTGCACGAAGCGCACCTCGTGCGCCGGGTCTACTGACTTGCGAAGTGTGCGAAGATTAGCCCCATAAGAACCGCCATCGAGGAGAGGCCATGAAGATCAAGAAACGCATCCTGCCCGCCGTGCTGCTGTCGCTTTTCGCCGGCGCCGGCGCCACGTCAGTCAACGCTCAGCAATTCAGCAGCGTCGTCGTATTCGGCGACAGCCTCTCGGACGACGGATACTTCCGGCCGGTGCTTTCCGCGCTCGGCCTTCCGCCCTCGCTCGTCGCCACGCTGGGCCGTTTCACGACGAGCCCGGGCCCCGTATGGTCGGAGCTCGTCTCGAACTACTACGGAGTGACACCGGCCGCGAGCAACGCGGGCGGCCTCATCTTCGCCCAGGGCGGCGCGCGCGTCGCGCTCCCGTCCTCGTCCACGCCCGCGGGCGCGGCGCAGCGCCCCGTGACCACCCAGCTTGGCGAATACCTGGCCGGCAACAGCGGCAAGGCGGACCCCAACGGCCTCTTCGCGATCTGGGCCGGCGCCAACGACATCTTCCAGACGCTCGGCGGCGTCGCCGCGGGCGTGATCGATCCGAGCCAGGTCTCGGGAATCATCCAGACCGCCGCCGTCGCGGAGATCGGCGTCGTCGGCGCGCTCAAGCAGGCGGGCGCCAAGTACATCATCGTGCTGGGCCTGCCCGACATCGGCGCGACGCCGGCATTCGCATCGCTCGGCCCGGCCAATGCGGCCGCGGCCACGCAATCCGCGGCCGGCTACAACACGGCGCTCTTCACGGGGCTCAAGTCGGCGGGCCTCAGGGTGATCCCGATCGACATGTTCACGTTCTTCTCGGAGATCCGCGCCAATCCGTCGCAGTACGGATTCACGAACGTGACCACGCCGGTGTGCCAGCCGTTCCCGCCCTTCTCGACGAGCTCGGATGCGTTCTTCTGCCCGCCCAGCGCGCAATCGCCTTCCAATGGCTCGCAGACGTACGCGTTCGCCGACGGCGTGCACCCGACCACGGCATCGCACGCGCTCATCGCCGCATTCGTCGAGTCGATGATCACGGCCCCGGCAGAGTACTCGCTGCTCGCGGAGACGCCGCTGCGCACGCGCGCCGCCTTCAACCGCACGATCTACGAAGGGCTCGCAAGCAGCTCGACCAACAGCATCGGCCGCTGGACCGCGTGGGCCTCCTATGACGGCGGCAAGTTCGACATCGACGCGTCCCAGGGCCTCGCGGGCCTGTCGAGCACCAACAAGACGACGACTGTCGGAACCGCCGCGCGCATCTCGGAAGCGGCCACGCTCGGCATCGCGGTCGGCCAGGCGAAGAACGACGCTTCGTTCGGCAGCAACAACGGCGGATTCCGCACCACGGAGAACGCCTTCGCGCTCTACGGCAAGTTCGACTACTGGGGCTTCTACGGCACGGGCATCCTGTCGATCGCCAACATCACGTACCAGAACGTCCAGCGCAACATCGTGCTGGGGCCGACGATGCGCACCGCGACGTCGAACCCGAAGGGCTCCAACTCGGCCGCGTACTTCGATCTTGGCTACGACTTCAAGATCGACCGCTTCCGGATCGGCCCCGTGGTCTCGGTCAGCTCGCAGAACGTGACCGTGAACGCCTTCGACGAGTCGAACGCCATGTCGTCGGACCTGCACATCTCGCAGCAGGACAAGAACTCGCAGGTCTGGAGCGTCGGCCTGCACGCCGAGGCCGACTTCGGCGGCTGGACGCCCTGGGTGCGCATCTCCGCCGACAAGGAGAAGAAGGACGACCCGCGCTTCGTGACGGCCTCGCCGCTGTCGCTCGTGTCGGGCAACGAGTACGACATCCCCGCCTACAACGCCGACAGCAGCTTCACGAGCTATTCGCTCGGCGTGCGCGGCACGGTGATGCAGCAGGTCGGCCTGAGCCTCGCGTACTACGCGGTGAACAGCCGCCAGGGGATCAAGGACGACGGCGTCACCGCGATGGTGTCGTACAAGTTCTGAAGCGGGTCTACACCGCGACGAACCTGCCGGAGGCCCACCTGCTCGTGGGCCTCCTCGCCGACCGGGGAGTTCGCGCGCACGTCCTGAACGCGAACGCGGCGAGCATCCTCGGCGAGCTTCCGGTCGAAGCCGCGATGCCGCAACTCTGGGTCGAAAGGCCCGAGGACGCCGGGCGCGCGCTCGCCCTCATCGACGAGTTCCTGCGCAAGCCCGCGGGCCCGCCGCGCCGGTGTCCACGCTGCGGCGAGGAAAACCCCGGTTCCTTCGACCTCTGCTGGTCCTGCGGCGCGGGGCTGGAAAGCTGCTAGGCGCTGCGCCTCAGACCTTCAGCGTGAACGGAGTGAACTTCGTGTCGCGGTCGTAGTAATCCTCCTGCTCCGTGCGCTTGAGGAATCCCACGATCCAGTAGGTGGCCGGCGTGAAGACCACCTCGACGGTCACCTTCGCGACGAACTGGGCGAGCATCACCATGGGAAGCTTGTCGTCGGGGATGATGCCGCTGCCGTAGAAGGCGAGCGGGTAGAAGATCATCGAGTCCACGCCCTCGCCGAAGATCGTCGAGCCCACGGTGCGCGTCCAGAGCCAGCGCCCCGAGGTCATGATCTTCATCTTGGCGAGCACGAAGGAGTTCACGAACTCGCCCGCGAAGTAGGCGACCATCGACGCGAGCGCGATGCGCCAGGTGAGCCCGAAGGCGACTTCGTAGGCGCCCTGGTTGTGCCAGAAGGGCGCCGGCGGCAGCGCCACCACGACGTACGACATGACCGAGGCGAAGGCGAGGCCCGCGAACCCCGCCCAGATCACGCGCCGGCTCCTCGCGTATCCGTAGACCTCCGTGAGCACGTCGCCGAAGACGTACGAGATCGGGAAGAAGAGCACGCCCGCGCCGAAGGTGATCGTGCCGATCACGGGCAGGTCGAGCTGCGCGATCTTGGCCGGCCCGATGAGGTTCGAGCAGATGAGGATCGTGACGAACGCCGCCATCACGAACTCGTAGTACTTGAAGCTTCGCTGCGCGCCTTCGCTCATCTCCCGTCATTTCCCCTTTCTCTGCCGCACGCACTCGAACAATGCGATCGAGCCGGCGGTCCCCGCGTTCAACGATTCCATGCGTCCCGGCATCGGGATCTTCGCGCGAACCGTCGCAGCCGACTGCAGCGCCTCCGAAAGCCCGCTCCCCTCGTTGCCGACGACGAGCGCGCACGGCTTCGCGAGATCGAGATCGTACAGGGACTTCGCAGCCTGCCCCGAAAGCGCGATCGAAGTCCCCTTGTACGCGGCGATCCAGGCGCCCAGGTCCGCGCCCTCGACGATGTGCAGCGCGAAATGCGCGCCCATCGCCGCGCGCAATACCTTGGGCGACCACGCGAACGCGCAGCCCTGCGACAGCATGACGTGCCCGGCGCCCGCGGCGGCGGCGCTCCTCAGCAGGGTCCCCACGTTGCCCGGATCCTGGATCTGCTCCAGCAGCAACACGAGCTTCGCATCGCGCGGCGCGGGCTTTCCCACCGGGGTCTTCACGAGAGCGATCACGCCCGTAGGCGAGTCCACGGTGGACAGGGACTTGAAGAGCGGGTCGGAGAGGAGCGTCACGCGGGCCGGCGATGAACGCCCGACGAGATTCGCGATCTGCGCGTCCGCGAGCCCGGCGGCGTTCACGATCACGGACTCGGCCACGCGGCCCGAATCGAGGAACGCCTCGACCAGATTCGCGCCATCGAGGACGGACATGCCCTCCTTCCTGCGCGCCTGGCCGCTTTCGGCGAGGCGCATCATCTCCTTGTACGCGGGGTTGTCGCGCGAGGTGACGCTCTTCATCACCAGGGCAGGTCGTTCTGCAGCATTGCCCACACAGGCTCGAAGCTCCGCCGGTGGATCTCGCACGGTCCCAGCACCTTCAGCGCGGCGAGATGCTCGGGCGTCGAATATCCCTTGTGGTTCGCGAAGCCGTATCCGGGGAAGCGCGTGTCCCACGCGGTCATGTCCGCGTCGCGCGCGGTCTTGGCGAGGATCGAGGCCGCCGAGATCGCGGCCACCTTCGCATCGCCCTTCACGATGGCGCGACAAGGACAGGCCACCTCGAACGTATAGAGGCCGTCCACGCAGACTTCCTCGGGCAGGAGCGCGAGCGCTTCGACGGCGCGGCGCATCGCGAGCAGGCTCGCGCGCAGGATGTTGATCTCGTCGATCTCCGCGGGCGTGGCCGAGGCGACCGCCCAGGCGAGCGCGCGCGCGCGGATCTTTTCCGCAAGCTCTTCGCGCACCTCTCCGGAAAGCACTTTCGAATCGGCGAGCCCGCGGATGCGGCGCGCCGGATCGAGGATCACCGCGGCGGCGAAGACGCTGCCCGCGAGCGGGCCGCGCCCGGCCTCATCGACTCCGCAGAGCCGCGTACTGGTCGGATGCGTAGGCGCTCGGCGGCGGGACATGGGCGGGGTTGCCGGAAAAGTAGGGAGCGAGGGCGTCGACGACGCGCTCATCATGGCCCTTCGCGAGCCTCGCGTGAAGCTCCGCGAAGCGCTCGCGCAGGAGCTTGCGCGCCGTCTTGTTGTCGAGCCAGTTGCCGAGCGCCTGGGCGAGGTTCGCGGGCGTCGCGTCCTCCTGGAGCAGCTCGGGCACGATGAATTCGCCGGCGAGGATGTTCGGCAGTCCCGCGTACGGAAGGATCGCCTTCCTCTTCACGAGCCAGTACGTGATCGGGTTCAGGCGGTAGGTGATGACCATCGGGCAGCGCGCGAGCGCCGCTTCCAGCGTGGCGGTGCCGCTCGCCACCAGCGCCGCCTCCGCCGCGAGGAGCGCGAGCTGCGCGTGGCCGAAGAGGATCGTGATCGGAAGCTCGCGCGCTTCGAGTGCGTAGAGGCGCTCCTCGAAGTAGTCGCGAGTCTCGCGCGTGGCGAGCGGGACGAAGAAGCGAAGCTCGGGCCTCGCCTTCGCGAGCTCCGCCGCCGTGCGGATGAGCAGGTCCGCATGCAGCTCGAGCTCGCTCACGCGGCTTCCCGGGAGCAGCGCCACCGGTACCGCGGACGGCGGCAGGCGAAGCTGCGCGCGCGCTTCGGCGCGGTCGGGCTCGAGCGGCATCGCATCGGCGAGCGGATGGCCCACGAAGGTGACCGGCACGCCTTCCTTCTCGTAGATCGGCGCCTCGAACGGAAAGAGCACGAGGATGCGATCGACCGCCTTCGCGATGGCGTGCACGCGCTCGGGTCGCCACGCCCAGATCGAGGGGCTCACGTAGTGAACGGTGCGGATGCCCGCGGCCTTCAGCCGCGTCTCCAGCCCGAGGTTGAAGTCGGGCGCGTCGATGCCGATGAAGAGGTCGGGCTTGTCGGCGAGCAGGCGCCGGCGCAGCCCCGCGCGAATGCCGAGGATCTCGCGAAGGTGCTTCAACACCTCCACGTAGCCGCGCACCGCGAGCTTTTCCATCGGGTAGAGCGACTCGGCGCCCTCGGCCATCATGCGCGGCCCGGCGATCCCGTAGAACTGCGTGTCGGGCCAGCGCGACTTGATGGCGTGGATGAGCGCCGCGCCCAGCAGGTCGCCCGAGGCTTCGCCGGCGACGATCGCGACCTTCATCCGCGCAGGATGCCCCGCGTGGACCGGGCGATGAATTCAGCGAAGGCGCCGACTTCGGGCGCTTCGGCCGATTGCTTCTCGAGCTGCGCCCGCGCATCGGCGAGCGACAGTCCCGACTTGTACAGCGTCTTGTACGCGCGCTTCAACGCGGCGATCGATTCGGGCGAGAAGCCGCGGCGCTTCAGTCCTTCGGAGTTGATGCCGAAGGGGGCCGTGGGGTTTCCCGCGATCGTGATGAAGGGCGGCACGTCCTGCGTGACCACGGTGGAGATCCCGGCCATCACGTGGGCGCCGACCTTCACGTGCTGGTGGACACCGACGAATCCGCCGAGGACCGTGTGGTCGCCGATCTCCACGTGGCCCGCGAGCGTGGCGTTGTTGGCGAAGACCGTGCTGTTGCCGACCTGGCAATCGTGCGCGATGTGCACGTAGGCCATGATCCAGTTGTCGTCGCCCATGCGCGTGACGCCGCCGTCCTGCACGGTGCCGCGATTGATCGAGCAATACTCGCGGATCGTGTTGCGGTCGCCGATGACCACCTCGGTGGGCTCGCCCTTGTACTTCTTGTCCTGGTTCGCCTCGCCGATGGAGCAGAAATGGAAGATGCGATTGTCGCGGCCGATCTTCGTGCGCCCGGTGATCACGTTGTGCGCGCCGATCGTCGTGCCCTCGCCGATCTCCACGTCGCCATCGATCACCGTGTAAGGCCCGACCGTCACCCTCGCGCCCAGACGGGCACGGGAGTCGACGATCGCGGTGGGATGGATGGCGGCGGTCACGGATGCCGGTCGCTTACAGCTGCCTCAACGCGCACAGCAGCTGCGCCTCGGCGGCGACGTGCTCGCCCACCTTGGCGACGGCGGTGAATTTCGCCATGCCGCGGCCCACACGGCCCTGCTCGACCTCGATGATGAGCTGGTCGCCGGGCACCACCGGCTTCTTGAAGCGCGCGCCGTCGATGCCGACGAAGTAGTACACCCACTTGCCGTCGTTCTTGTGGCCGAGGCTCTTCAGCGAGAGCACCGCGGCGGCCTGCGCCATGGCCTCGATGATGAGCACGCCGGGCATCACGTGGTAGTGCGGGAAGTGCCCCGGGAAGAACGGCTCGTTCACCGTGACGTTCTTCAGCGCCACGACGCGCTTGTCCTTCTCGAAGGAAACCACCCGGTCGATCAGGAGGAACGGGTAGCGGTGCGGCAGGATCTCCTTGATCTCGTCGATCGTCATCTCACTCACTGTCGTCTCCCGTCGCCTTGCCCGCGGCTTTCGCGATCTTGTCCAGGCGGCGCAGGTGCACCGCGTTCCTCAGCCATTCGGCATGCGGCATGAATGGCAACCCCGAAGTGTACGTCCCCGGCTCCGTGATCGACTTGGTGATGAGCGAGAAGCCCGAGATCGTCACGTTGTCGCAGATGTCGATGTGGCCCACGAGCCCCACGCCGCCACCGATCATGCAGTTCCTGCCGATCGTCACGCTGCCGGAGATGCCCGTGCAGCCGGCGATCACCGTGTGCGCGCCGATCACGCAGTTGTGCCCGACCTGGATCTGGTTGTCGAGCTTGGCGCCCTCCTCGATCACGGTGTCGTCGAGCGCGCCGCGGTCGATCGTCGTGTTGGCGCCGATCTCCACGTCGTCGCCGATCCTCACCGCGCCCACCTGCGGGATCTTGATCCACCGTCCCGCGTCGCGCGCCATGCCGAAGCCGTCCGCGCCGATCACCGCGCCCGAATGGATGATCACGCGGGCGCCGATGCTGCAGCCGTCATAGATCGTGACGCGCGGATTGAGGACCGTGTCGGCGCCGAGGGCGACGCCGCGCCCGATCACGCAGTGCGAGCCGACACGCGCCCCCTTGGCGACGCTCGCATCGGCGCCCACCACGGCGAAGGCATCGATCTGCGCGTACGCGTCGACATGGGCGCTCGCGTCGACCTGCGCGAAGGGATGGATGCCGGGCTTCGCCGGCGTCGCCGGATGGAAGAGCGCCACGGTTCGCGCGTAGTACGCGTAGGGATTTTCCGAGACGATGCGCGGCATGCTGCCCGCGTCGCGATCGCCGGGACCCAGGATCACGGCGCCGGCCCGCGTCGTGGCGAGCTTGGAACGGTACTTCGGGTTGGCGAGGAAGGCGATCTCGGCGGGACCCGCGGAGTCGAGCGTGGCCACGCCGGTGAGCGGCGCGCCCACCTCCCCTACGGCTTCACCACCCAGTTTCGCGACGATTTCCCGGAGCGTGAGGGCGCCCAAGATCGATCACTTGTCGGCCAGCGCTTTGATGACCTTGTCCGTGATGTCGATCTTCCCGCTCGCGAACACGGCCTCCTGGAGGATCAGGTCGAACTTCTCCTGCTCGGCGATCTGGTTGATGACGCGGGTCGCGCGCTCCTGGACGGAGGCGAGCTCCTCGTTGCGCCGCAGGTTGAGGTCCTCGCGGATCTCGCGCTGCATGCGCTGGAAATTGCGGCTCACGTCGGCCAGCTGGCGCTCCTTGTCGCGCCGCGCCGCCTCGGTCATCGTCACGTTGTCGCGCTCGAGCTCGGCCTGCATGTCGCGGCCCTGCTTCTCCATCTTGGCGAGCTCCGCGTTCCTCGCGGCGAATTCCTTCTCGAGCTTCTGCTGCGCGCGCTTGGCGGGCGAGGCCTCGCGGAAGACCCGCTCCGTGTTCACGAACCCGATCTTCAGGTCTGCCGCCGCCGCCGGAAGGACGAGGCCGCAAACCGCCAATGCCGCAAACCATCTCTTCATGTCCGAACCTCTAGAAAATCTTGCCGAGCTGGAACTGGAAGCGCTCGATCTGGTCCCCGGGCCGCTTCTTCACCGGATTGGCGAACGAGAAGCGCAAGGGCCCGACCGGAGAGTCCCAGCTTACCGCGATACCGACCGAGATGCGCACGTCCTCCCAGCGAATGAAGTCGTCGGGGCCCCAGACGTTGCCGCCGTCGACGAAGCCCGCCAGGCGCACGTTCTTCTCCTTGTAGCCCGGCATCGGAAACAGCATCTCGAGGTTGCCGATGAACCGGCGGTTGCCGCCGAGGATATCGCCGTTCTGGTCCTTGGGTCCGAGGCTCGCCACCGAGAAGCCGCGGATCGATCCCACGCCGCCCGCGTAGAAGTTCTTGAAGAACGGCAGCGGCTTGTCCTTGTAGCCGTCCGCATAGCCGAGCTCGCCGTTCACCATGAACGTGAGGAAGGAAATGCGCTCGGGAGTCCAGAAGTATTGGCTCTGGTACGTGAGGCGATAGTACGTGAGGTCGCCCGGTGGCAGGCCCACCTCGAGCCCGATCTCGTTCAGCCACCCATGCGTGGGCCAGGTGAGGCTGTCGCGGCTGTCGCGCGAGAACGACGTGTTCACGCGGAAGGTGTTTGTCGCGTTGCCGAATTCCGCGACGAATTCCTGGTAGCGCGGCGGCGCGAACTGGTCGATGTCCAGCCGCGTATGTTCCGCCGTGAACGCGAGGTTGAGCGCGTTGTATTCGCTCACGGGCAGGCCGAAGCGGATGCCCGCGCCCGTGGAGTACGTCTGGTACGCAGCGACGGCGAGCGAGCTGGTGTCGACGTTGCGCTGGAAGATGTCGAAACCGCGAGAGACGCCGTCCACGGTGTAGTACGGATTCAGGTAGCTGAACGAATACACCTTGTCCACGCTGCCGCTGTTCACCTGCACCGTCACGAGGTTGCCCGTGCCGAGCATGTTCGCCTGCGAGATCGACGCCTGCAGCGTGAGCTTCTCCGCCTGGGAGTAGCCGATGCCGAAGTTGAGCGAGCCGGTGTTGCGCTCGGTCACGGTCACGTTCACGTCGACCTGGTCCGAGGTGCCGGGGACCGCGGGCGTCTCGATGTTCACATCCGAGAAGTACGCCGTGCGCTGCAGGCGCTCCTTGGAGCGCGCGATCTTCTCGAGCGAGTACCAGGAGCTCTCCAGCTGGCGCAGCTCGCGGCGGATCACCTCGTCCTGGGTCTTGGTGTTGCCCGAGATGTTGATGCGCCGCACGTACACGCGGCGGCCCGGATCGACGAAGAACGTGAAGCTCGCGATGCGCTTCTCGCGGTCCAGGTCCGGCACCGGGTTCACGTTGGCGAACGAATAGCCGTCGTTGCCCAGGCGGTCGGTGATGCGCTTGGTCGAATCGACGATCTTCTCGCGCGAGAACACCTCGCCGGGCTTGGCGAGGATTAGGGCCTGGAGCTGCGCTTCGGGCAGGATGAGGTCGCCCGAAAGCTTCACCGTGCCCAGGTGGTAGACGGGGCCTTCGGTGATCGCGACCGTGATGAAGATCTTCTGCCGGTCCGCCGTGATGGAGACCTGCGTGCTCTCGATGTTGAACTCGAGGTAGCCGCGGTTCAGGTAGAACGAGCGGAGGGCTTCCAGGTCCGCCGTGAGCTGCTGCTTCGAGTACTGGTCGTCCTTCGTGAACCAGGTGAACCAGCCCGGCGTCGTGAGCTTCATCGTGCGCAGGAGCTCCTTCTCGGAGAAGTCCTTCGCGCCGATGATGTTGATGTCCGCGATCTTGGTGACGTCGCCCTCCTCGATGTCGAAACGCAGCGACACGCGGTTCCTCTCGAGGGGCGTCACGGTGGTCTTCACGACCGCCGAGTAGTAGCCGCGGCCCGTGTACTGGCGCTTCAGCTCCTTCTCCGCGCGGTCGAGCAGCGACTTGTCGTAGATCTTGGCTTCCGAGATGCCGGCTTGCTTCAATCCGTCCTTCAGGTTGTCCTTGGTGAATTCCTTCGCGCCCTCGATCTCGATCGCCGCGATGGCGGGCCGTTCCTGCACGAAGACGATGAGGACGTCGCCGTCGGTCTCCAGGCGGACGTCGGCGTAGAAGCCCGTCGCGTAGAGCGCCTTGATCGAAGCCGCGGCCTTTTCATCGTCGATCCGGTCGCCCACCTTCACCGGCAGGTAGCTGAAGACCGTGCCCGCCTCGGTGCGCTGCACGCCCTCGACGCGGATGTCCTTGATGACGAACGGTTCGATCGCGAGCGCGGGCGCCGCCACGCCCAGGAACAGGCAAGCCGCAAGCAGGCGCAGGCGCTTCAGGAGGGATTCGCCCGCTTTCGACGCTCGAAGATGATTCAAAGTTCAGCCGGTGAAGAGGCGATTGATGTCGTTGTAGAACGCGAAGAACGTGAGTCCGAGCAACAATGCGAGGCCGAAGCGCTGGCCGATTTCCATGGTGCGCTCGGACACGGGCTTTCCTCTCACGATTTCGGCGAAATAATACACCAGGTGACCCCCATCCAGCAGGGGAATTGGTAAGAGATTGAGCACTCCGAGGCTCACGCTCACGAGCGCGAGGAAGGCAACGGAGGTGATCCATCCGAGCTTTGCCGACTGTCCGGCGTAGTCCGCGATGGTGATCGGACCCGAGACGTTCTTCCACGAAAGCTCGCCCACGATCATGCTCCAGAGCATCTTCACGCTGAAGACCGAGAGGTCCCAGACCTTCGCGACGGCCTTGCCCATGGCCTCGACGGGGCCGTAGCGCACGGTGGTCGCGTACGGCTCGTAGGCGATGCGAAGCTCCTCGGGGGATATCTCCACGCCCAACTGGCCCGTGCCGTTCTTGCGGTGCCCCGGAGTCGCGCGCAAGGCGACGCGCCGGCCTCCTCGATCGACCTCGATGTCGAGGGTGCGATCCGGGCTCGCGTTCACAACCGAGGTGAACTCGTCCCAGGTCGAGACGGCCTTGCCGCCGGCCGTGACGACGAGGTCGCCCGCGAGGAGGCCACCGTGTTCGGCGGGACTATCGACGAGGATCCTGCCCAGCCGCGGCACGATCGCCGGGCGGAAAGGACGGATGCCGAGCTTGCCAAGCAGGTCCTGGTCCAGGTCGTCCTTGCTCAGGCCCGACATGTCGAGGCGATGCGTGCTGTGCGCGCCGCCGCCCGTTTGCACCTCGAGCTCCGTGGTCGCCCGCTTCACCGCATCCTTGAGCAGCAACCAGCGAACGTCGTTCCATGTGGCCACGGAATCTCCGCCCACGGAAACGATCACGTCGCCGCCGTGGAATCCCGCGATGGCGGCCGGCGTGTTGACCGCGGGCTCGGCCAGCACGGGTTTGTCGCCCGGCATGCCGGAGGCGAAGAGCACCCAGTAGAGCGCGATCGCCAGCAGGAAGTTGGCGGCCGGCCCCGCGAGCACGATCGCGATGCGCGCGCCGACGCTCTTGTTGTTGAATGCGCGCGGCCGGTCGGCCGCGGAGACCGGAGCCTCGCGCTCGTCGGCCATCTTCACGTAGCCGCCCAGCGGAATCGCCGCGAGCACCCACTCGGTGCCATCGCGCCCCGTGCGCCGCAGCGCGAGGGTCCGGCCGAATCCCACCGAGAAGCGCAGGATCTTCACGTCCATGGCGCGCGCCATCAGGTAGTGGCCGAACTCGTGGATCACCACGAGGATGCCCACCGTGACCAGGAACGCGAGAATCGTCAGTGCGAGATCGCCCATGGGGTCATCCGATCGTGGCGAGAGCGCGGCGCGAGACATACCGGCGCGCGAGCGCCCGGGCCTCGATATCCGCGGCGTACACCTGCTCGAGCGACACGAGCGGCTCGGCCGGCGCTTCACCGAGCACGCTTTCGATCACTTCGGCGATGCCCGTGAATGAGAGCCTGCCGTCGAGGAATGATTCGACCGCGATTTCGTTCGCGGCGTTCAATACCGCCGGCGCCGTGCCGCCCTCGCGGATCGCCTCGCGCGCGAGGCCCACGCACGGAAAACGCCGGGCATCGACGCGCTCGAACTCGAGCGCGCCCAGTGTCGTGAAGTCGATCGGCGCCACGCCCGAGGCGATGCGCTCGGGATACGCGAGCGCGCATGCGATCGGCGTGCGCATGTCCGGCTGGCCCAGCTGCGCGATCACCGAGCCGTCGGCGTACTCGACCATGGAGTGGATCACGCTCTGCGGATGCACGACGACCTCGATCGCCTCGAGCGGCGCGCCGAAGAGCCAGTGCGCCTCGATCACTTCGAGCCCCTTGTTCATCATCGTCGCGGAGTCCACCGAGATCTTGCGGCCCATCACCCAGTTCGGATGCGCGCAGGCCTGTTGCGGCGTGACCCTGGCGAGGCGTTCGACGGGCGTCGTGCGGAACGGGCCGCCCGAAGCGGTGAGCAGCACGCGGCGCGCGCCCGCGCGTTCGAGCTCGCCCTCGCGCCCGCACGAGAAGCCGCGAGGCAACGACTGGAAGATCGCGGAGTGCTCGGAATCGATCGGCAGGAGCGTAGCTCCGCCCTCGGCCACGGCCCTCATGAAGAGCGACCCCGACATCACGAGCGCTTCCTTGTTGGCGAGCAGCACCTGCTTGCCGGCGCGCGCGGCCGCGAGCGTCGCGGGCAGGCCCGCGGCTCCCACGATGGCCGCCATGACGGCGTCCACGTCGTCGCGCGCGACCACCTGCTCGAGCGCTTCGGCGCCGAAGTGCACCTGCGTCGCAAGCCCGCGCTCCTTCACCGCGCGCGCAAGGCGCTCGGCCGAATCGGCATTCGCGAGCACCGCGTGGGCGGGACGATGCCCGATGCATTGCTCCAGGAGCAGCGCGTCGTTCTTTCCGGCGGCGAGCACCGTCACCGAGAAGCGCTCCGGGTGGCGCGCCGCCACGTCGAGCGTGTTCACGCCGATCGAGCCCGTCGAGCCGAGGACCGCGAGGCGCTTCTTCACAGGATCACCCTGAGCGAAAGCGCATAGGCCGCGACGGGCAGCGTGGACGTGAGCGCGTCGATGCGGTCGAGCACGCCGCCGTGCCCCGGCAGCAACCCGCTGGAATCCTTGAGCCCCGCGCCGCGCTTCATCCACGACTCGAAGAGATCGCCCACGATCGAAACGGCCGTGAGGGCGAGCATCACAGCGATGATCCCCACGCTCGATTCCGTGACGAAGAGATCCGAGAAGGGCAGCGGCCACACGTGCGAGATCCACGCGAGCGCGATGCCGTAAGCCGCCACGCCCGCAAGCGCGCCGTACACGCCCTCCCAGGTCTTTCCGGGACTGATGGCGGGCGCGAGCTTGCGCCGGCCGAAGGCGCGCCCGGAGAAATAGGCGGCGATGTCCGCGATCCATACGAGCGCCGCGACCGCGAGCAGCAGCCACGGACCGGCGTCGCGCAGCGCGACGAACGCGAACCACGTGGGCCACATGACGAGCCATCCGGCGAGCGCGCACGCGAAGGGAGAGGGCCGCGCGCGACGCGCGAGCCAGACCGGGACGAACGCGATCCAGAAGATCGCCGCGCACAGGAACGCCCTCGCCGCCGCGTGCGCGAACGACCCGGACGGATCGCGCTCGTACATCAGCCAGAAGCCCGCGCCCAGCGCGCCCGATAGGAAGAGGTAGATCGACTGGCCGCGGGATCCGAGCCGGCTCATGCGCGACCACTCCCAGCAGGCGACCAGGGCCACGAGCAGCATGAAGAGCGACCATGCGGCCGGCGGCGCGAAGAAGAGCATTCCCAGGAGCACTACCAGGACTGCCACCGCCGTGATGACGCGCGTGCGCAGCAAAGGAGTCAGCCGGTACGCGGAACCGCGTCGCCTTCGTTGAGCTGCTCGCTCGTGCGGCCATAGCGGCGCTCGCGCGTGCGATAGGAGGCGAAGGCCTCCTGTAGCGTCTCGGTGCCGAAATCGGGCCAGAGGGCGTCGGTGAAGAAGAGCTCGGTATAGGCGAGTTGCCAGAGGAGGAAGTTGGAAACGCGCTGCTCGCCGCCCGTGCGGATGAAGAGATCCGGCTCGGGCGCGTAGCTCATGGACAGGAATTTCTGGAGCCGCTCCTCCGTCACGGGCGAGTTCGGATCCTCGCGGCGGGCGCGCTCGGCAGCCTGCAGGATGTCCCAGCGCCCGCCGTAGTTGGCGGCGATCGTGAGCGTGAGGCCCTTGTTGTCGCGGGTGAGCGTCTCGCCCCGGGTGATGTGGCCGAGGAGGCGCGCGTCGAAGGGCACGAGGTCGCCCACGACCTTGAAGCGGATGCCGTTGTTGTGGAGCTTCTCGACCTCGACTTCGAGCGAGCGCAGGAAGAGCTGCATGAGGAAGGAGACTTCCTCGGGCGGGCGGCGCCAGTTCTCGCTCGAGAAGGCGAAGAGCGTGAGGTATTCGACGCCCGCTTCGGCGCAGGCCTTCACGGTCGCCCGCACCGCCTCCACGCCCTTGCGATGCCCCGCCACGCGCGGCAGGAAGCGCTTCTTCGCCCAGCGCCCGTTGCCGTCCATGATGATGGCCACGTGCCGCGGCACGTTGCGCTCCGCGGGGATCTCCTGGGTGGACGACTCGAATTGGGTCATCTCGCGATTTGCGCTTCGCGCCTCATACGGCCATCAGGTCCTTTTCCTTTTCGCCCACCAGCTTGTCGATGTCGGCGACCGACTTGTCCGTGAGCTGCTGGATTTCCTTCTCGGCGCGCTTGTCGTCGTCCTCGCTCACCTCGCCGTCCTTGAGCATCGCCTTCACGTGCGTCATGGCGTCGCGGCGGATGTTGCGCACGGCGACCTTGGCGTTCTCGCCCTCGTGCTTCACGATCTTGGCGAGCTCCTTGCGGCGCTCCTCGGTGAGCGGCGGCATGGGGACGCGGATCACGTCCCCGGAGGTCGCGGGGTTCACGCCGAGGTCGGAATCGCGGATCGCCTTCTCGACCACCTGGACCATCTTCTTGTCGAAAGGCTGGATCGCGATGGTGCGCCCATCCGACAGCGTCACGCTCGCGACCTGGTTGATGGGCGTCTCGGTGCCGTAGTAGTCGACCCGCAGGTGATCGATGAGGCCCGTGTGGGCGCGGCCCGTGCGGACTTTGGAAAGGTCGTGCTTCAGCGTCTCGACCGACTTGGCCATCTTCTCGGTGGCCTGCTTCTTGATGTCAGCAATGCTCATGTCCGCACTCCTCAGTTGTGGACAAGTGTACCTTCGTCCTCTCCCATCACGACGGCCTTGAGCGCGCCCGGCTTGAAGATGGAGAACACGTTGATGGGGAGCTTCTGGTCGCGGCACAGGGCCAGCGCCGTGGCGTCCATCACCTTCAGGTTCTTCACGAACGCCTCGTCGAAGGTGAGTTTCGCGTAGCGCGTGGCGGTCTTGTCCTTCATCGGGTCGGCGGTGTACACGCCGTCCACCTTGGTCGCCTTGAGCACGATGTTGGCTTCGACCTCGCGCCCGCGCAACGCGGCCGCCGTGTCCGTCGTGAAGAACGGGTTGCCGGTACCCGCGGCGAAGACCACGATCTTGCCCTCTTCGAGGTAGCGGATCGCCTTGCCGCGGATGTAGGGCTCCACGACGGGCTCGATCGAGAGCGCCGATTGAACTCGCGCCACGAGGCCGCCGCGATTCATCGCATCGGCGAGCGCGAGCGCGTTGATCACGGTCGCGAGCATTCCCATGTAGTCGGCCGTCGCGCGGTCCATCCCCGCGGCGCCCTGCGACACGCCACGGAAGATGTTGCCGCCGCCGATCACGATTGCGACCTGCACGCCGAGGTCCGAGATCTCCTTCACCTCGCCCACGATGCGGTCGACCATCTCGCGGTTGATGCCGAAGGAATCGTCGCCCATCAGCGCTTCCCCCGACAGCTTGAGGAGGACGCGCTGGTAGGCCGCCTGGGCGGGCGGATTCGGGTCTTTTTGCGTGTCGCCCGCCATCTTCACGCAGCCGTCTTTGCCATGGCCGCGACTTCGGCCGCGAAGTCGTTGGCCTTCTTCTCGATGCCTTCGCCCACCACGAGGAACCTGTAGCCCTTCAGCTTCGATTTCTGCGAGGCCACCATCTTCTCGACGGTCTGCTTGTCGTCCTTCACGAACGGCTGCCCGAGGAGCGAGATCTCGGCGAGGAACTTGTTGATGCCGCCGTCGACCATCTTCGCGACGATCTCGGGCGGCTTGCCGGACTCGGCCGCGCGCGCCTCGAGGATCTTGCGCTCGGCGGCGATCACCTCGGCCGGCACCTGGTCCTTCGACATGAACTTGGGCTTGGTGAACGCGATGTGCATCGCGACGTCCTTCGCCACGACTTCCTCGCCGTCGAGGTCCACGAGCACCGCGACCTTGGAGCCCGGGTGCACGTAGCGCACGAGCTTGCCGTCGCTCTTGATGCGCTCGAAACGGCGCACGGTGATGTTCTCGCCGATCTTCTGCACGAGCTTCTGGCGAGACGCTTCCACGGTCCCGCCGTCCAGGGGCATCTCCAGGAGCGCCGGCACGTCGGCCGGGCTCTTCTCCGCCACGAGCTTCGCCACGTCGGTCGTGAATTGCGTGAAGTCGGGGTTCTTGGCGACGAAGTCGGTCTCGGCGTTCACCTCGACAAGCGCGCCCAGCGTGCCGTCGTTCGAGAGGTACGCGCCGATCGCGCCGTCGGCGGCCACGCGGCCGGCCGCCTTGGAGGCTTTCGCGCCGCTCTTGATGCGCAGCAGCTCCTCGGCCTTCTTGATGTCGCCACCCGACTCCTCGAGCGCCTTCTTGCATTCCATCATGCCGAGCCCGGTGAGCTCGCGCAGTTCCTTGACCAGTCCAGCGGTGATTTCAGCCATTACGAATCTCTCCAACCTGTAGTTACGAAAAAGGGGCCGACTGCGCCCCTTTCGTTTCGGGTCTACTTCCGACCGCCTACTGCTTTTCCTGTTCCTCGACTTCGACGAAATCCTCGGATCCGGCCGGGGCGACCAATTCGCTGATCACCTGGCTGCGGCCCTCGAGGATCGCATCGGCCACGCCGCGCGCGTAGAGGCGGATGGCACGGGTCGAATCGTCGTTGCCCGGGATCACGTAGTCGATGCCGTCGAGCGAGTTGTTCGAGTCGACCACGCCCACGATCGGGATGCCCAGCGTCTTGGCTTCCGTGACGGCGATCTTGTGGTAACCCACGTCGATCACGAAGAGGGCGTCGGGCACGCGTTCCATGTTCTTGATGCCGCCGAGCGACCGCTCGAGCTTCTCGCGCTCGCGCTGGTTCAGCAGCTGCTCCTTCTTCGACAGGCGCTCGACGGAGCCGTCGGCCACCATCGCGTCCATGTCCTTCAGGCGCTTGATCGAGCCCTTCACGGTCTTGAAGTTGGTGAGCATGCCGCCCAGCCAGCGGTAGTCGACGTAGGGAGCGCCGGCCCGCATCGCTTCTTCCTTCACGATCTCGCGCGCCTGGCGCTTCGTACCGACGAACAGGATCTGTCCCTTGTTCGACGTGAGCTGGCGCACGTACTTGATCGCATCCTGGTACATCGGAAGCGATTTCTCGAGGTTGATGATGTGGATCTTGTTGCGGGCCCCGAAGATGTACGGAGCCATCTTGGGATTCCAGTAGCGCGTCTGGTGGCCGAAGTGAACGCCGGCCTCCAGCATCTGGCGCATGGTGACGGACATGCAATTACTCCTTGGTTAAGGTTGAGCCTCCCCCGCGGAGCGGACCGGTGTGTCGGACGCCTTCGGCGACGACCACAACAGCCACCTTAGCCATGTCGCGGGGTGTGGATTTCCGGCCTTCACCCGAAGCCCGGATAGCTCACGATTATAGCGCGAAAAGGGGCATCATTTCAAATAGATCCGGCGCCCTGGAACGCGGGTGCCTCAATCCGACCGAATCGGTATAATTTCGGTCAGAAGACCATGCTCCAGCCCCTCCACCAGCCGTTGAAATCGCCCGAGGACCTCGACCACATGCGGGTTGCGGGCCGGCTCGCGTCCGAAGTGCTCGATTTCATCGAGCCGTACGTGAAGCCGGGCGTGACCACGGCGCACCTGGACAAGCTCTGCCACGACTACATGGTCAACGTGCAGGGCACGATTCCCGCGCCGCTCAACTACGCGCCGCCGGGCCATCGACCGTATCCGAAATCGATCTGCACCTCGGTGAACCACCAGGTGTGCCACGGCGTGCCGGGCGACAAGGTGCTGCGCAACGGCGACATCCTCAACATCGACATCACGGTGATCAGGGACGGCTGGCACGGCGACACGAGCCGCATGTTCTACGTGGGCGAGCCCTCGGTCCAGGCGAGGCGCCTGTGCGAGGTCACCTACGAATGCATGTGGAAAGGCATCGCGGCCGTGCGTCCCGGCGCGACGCTCGGCGACATCGGCTTCGCGATCCAGCGCCACGCGGAGGCCAACGGCTTTTCCGTGGTGCGCGAATTCTGCGGCCACGGCATCGGCAAGCGTTTCCACGAGGAGCCGCAGATCCTGCACTACGGGCGCCCGGGACAGGGACTCAAGATCGTGCCCGGGATGACCTTCACGATCGAGCCGATGATCAACGCGGGCAAGCGCGACATCCGCCAGCTCGCGGACGGCTGGACCATCGTCACGGCGGATCATTCCCTTTCGGCGCAGTGGGAGCACACAGTCCTCGTGACCGAGGACGCGTTCGAGATCCTCACGCAATCGGCCGGCACGCCACTGCCGCCCGCGTTCGTCGACCGGAGCACTGCGAGCAACCCATCCTGAGAGGGATCGCCAGGACGGCGGTAGCCGCTATAGTTCAGCGATGAGTGCCATTTCTCCACCGCGCATTTCCACGAAAGCCTCCGGCGCCGCCAGGGAAATCGAGGCGGTCCGCGAGCAGCTGAAGTCCGGGCGCGACGAGCTGCGGCGCCGCTACTTCCGCAAGCCCGATCCGGCGAAGAATCTCGCCGAACATGCGGCCGAGGTCGACGGGCTGCTGCGCCGCCTGTGGACCGACGCGGACATCGAGGGCGACATCGCGCTGGTCGCTGTCGGCGGCTATGGCCGCGGCGCCCTCTTTCCCCATTCCGACGTGGACGTGCTCGTGCTGCTTCCCGACGGACGCAAGGCCGATGCGTCGATCGAGCGCTTCATCGGCTCGCTTTGGGACTGCGGCCTCGAGCCCGGCCACAGCGTCCGCACCGTCACCGAGTGCGAGGAAGAAGCGGCCAAGGACGTCACCGTCGATACGAGCCTGCTCGAAGCGCGCCGCGTCGCGGGCAACGAGACGCTCCTCGCCGGCCTCGACGAGCGCCTGCGCGCGCAGCGCAACGTGCGGGGATTCTTCGACGCCAAGTTCCAGGAGCAGAAGCGGCGCCACGAGCGTTTCCAGGAAGCCGCCTACAACCTCGAGCCCAACATCAAGGAAAGCCCCGGCGGCCTTCGCGACCTGCAGATGGTGTTGTGGCTCGCGCGCGCGGCCGGACTCGGGCAATCGTGGAAGGCGCTCGCCGAAGAGGGAATCATCACGCCCAAGGAGGCCGCGGCGATCGCGTCCCACGAGCGCGTCCTGCAGGACCTGCGCATCCGCCTGCACTACCTCGCGGGGCGCCGCGAAGACCGCCTCGTGTTCGACCACCAGATCGAGATTGCACGCCAGCTCAAGCTGAAGAGCGCGAAGGCGATGGCGCCCTCCGACCTGCTGATGGGCCGCTACTACCTCGCGGCGAAGGCGATCTGGCGCTTCAACCAGATCCTGCTTTCGAACCTCTACGCGCGGATCACGCCGGAATCCGAACGCAGGGTGCGCAAGCTCGACGACGATTTCGTGATCGACAACCACACGCTGGAGCCGCGCGACGAGAAGCTCTTCGAGAAGAGGCCCGGCATGATCCTCGAGGCGTTCCGGCGCCTGCAGGACAACCGCGGCATCGTGGGCCTCGGACCCACGGCGCTTCGCGCGCTTTCGCGCGCGCTGCCGCGCATCGACACCAAGTTCCGCGCGAGCCGCAACAACCGCCGGCACTTCATGGACATCATCCGCGGCGACCGCCTCACGTGGACGCTGCGGCGCATGAGCCGCTACGGCGTGCTCGGGCGCTACCTGCCGGCCTTCGGGCGGATCATGGGCCAGATGCAGCACGACCTCTTCCACGTGTACACGGTGGACGAGCACATCCTCATGGTGATCCGGAACCTGCGCCGCTTCCGCATCCCGCGCTTCGACCACGAGTACCCGTTCCTTTCGCAGCTGATGCAGGAGTTCGACCACCCCGAGGTCCTGTACCTCGCGGCGCTCTTCCACGACATCGCCAAGGGACGCGGCGGCGACCACTCGCACCTGGGCATGCGCGACGCGACGAAGTTCTGCGAAGCCCACGGCATCTCGAAGGCCGACGCCGACCTCATCGTCTGGCTCGTCGAGAACCACCTGGTCATGTCGTCCACCGCGCAGAAGCAGGACCTCACGGACCGCGAGGTGATCTCGTCATTCGCGACACTCGTCGGCGAGGAGCGACGCCTCACCGCGCTCTACATCCTCACGGTGGCCGACATCCGCGGCACGAGCCCCGCGGTGTGGAACGCGTGGAAGGGCAAGCTCCTCGAGGACCTCTTCCGCTCGACCCGGCGCGTGCTGCGCGGCGAGATCGACTACGCGGCCTCGGCCATCGTCGCCAAGAAGGAAGAGGCGCTTCGCATCTTCCGCGGCTACGTGCCGCAACCCGGCAAGCACGAGACGCTGTGGGCCACGCTCGACGACAACTACTTCCAGCGCTTCGAAGTGGCCGAGATCGCGTGGCACACGCGCACGCTATGGTCGAGGGTCACGCCGGACAAGCCCATCGTGCGCGTGCGCCTCTCGCCCATCGGCGAAGGCCTGCAGGTGCTCGTCTATGCGCCCGATCAACCGGGCCTCTTCGCGCGCATCACGAGCTTTTTCGAGCGCATGCAGTTCGACGTCGCCGCGGCGAAGATCTACACCACCGGCAACGACTTCGCGCTCGACAGCTTCCAGGTGCTCACGCGCACGCGCGGTGACGAGCACTACCGCGACCTGATCCAGAAGATCGAGACGGGGCTTTCCGCGACGATCGCATCGGGCCAGCCGCTGGGCACGCCGCCGTCGGGGCGCGTCTCGCGGTGGGTCAAGCATTTCCCCATCGAGCCTTCGATCTCAATCGTCCCGGATCGCCGCGCGGGACGCTGGAACGTGAGCGTGAGCTGCGCGGACCGCCCCGGCCTGCTCTCCTCGCTCTCGCGCCTTTTCCTCGAGCACGGCCTCAACCTCGCCGACGCCCGCGTCACCACGCTGGGGGCGCGAGCCGAGGACGTATTCGTGGTGAGCGGGCCGGAGCTCGATGACACCGCGCGGCGCGAACACATCGCACAGGACCTATGCAAGCTCGCCTCCTAGCCCTTCTCGCAGCCCTCCTCGCCGCCGCGTGCGGACCGAAGGAACCTCCGAAACCTCCCGAACCCGCGTCCCTCACCGTGACGATCGGCGTCGCGGGACCGCTCACCGGCCCCATCGCGCACCAGGGCAAGGACGACGAGAACGGCGTGGCGCTCGCCATCGACGAAGCCAACGCGAAGCATCTCGTGATCGGCGGCAAGCCCGTCACGTTCAGGATGATGAGCGAGGACGACCAGGGCGATCCGAAGGCCGGCACGACGGTCGCGCAGAAGCTCGTCGACGCGCACGTGGTCGCGGTGATCGGCCACCTGAATTCCGGCGTGACGATTCCCGCCTCCGAGATCTACAACAAGGCGGGCATCCCCGTGATCACCGGCTCGGCCACGAGCCCGGAGCTCACGGAACGCGGGATGAACGGCGTCTTCCGCACCATCGGCCGCGACGACCAGCAGGGCCCGGCGATCGCCGCCTACATCGCGCAGGAGCTCAAGGCCAGGAAGGTCGCGATCGTCGACGACAAGACCGCATACGGCGAGGGCCTCGGCAACGAGGTCGAGGCATCGCTGCGCCACGCGAAGATCGACGTCGTGGGCCGCGAGCGCACCAGCGACAAGGAAACCGACTTCAAGGCGATCCTCACGCGAATCAAGGCGAAGGGCGCCGACGTCGTCTTCTACGGTGGAATGGATTCGACCGGCGGCCCGATGGTGAAGCAGGCGCGCGAGCTGGGGCTCAAGTCGACGTTCGCATTCGGCGACGGCGCGTGCACCGACGAGATGACGCAGCTTTCGGGCGCCGCCGGCGAAGGACTCGCGTGCTCGCAGGCAGGGCTGCCCGCCGCGTCGGCCAGGAAGGAGTTCCGCGACGCCTTCACCGCGAAATACGGCGAGACCAAGCTCTACGCGCCGTTCTTCTACGACGCGACCAATGTCGTGATCGACTCGATGATCCGCGCCGATTCGGTGGATCCGCCCCGCTTCGCGCCGGAGATGTACCGCACCACCCTGCAGGGCGCGACGGGCCTCATCACCTTCGACGAGAAGGGCGACCGCCGCAATGCCGAGATGACGATCTTCCGCATGAAGGACGGAAAGATCGTGCCGGTGATGGTCTACGGGCGCGGAATGCTGGAGCCGTACCGGAACTAGGTCGCGGCCTAGTTTGGTGCTGGTTTCCTGTCGTTGAGGAGAAGCCAGCCGCGGATCACGCGGTAGAGGTACCAGATCGTGAGGATTCCCCAGGGGATCCAGATCAGCAGGATTCCCACGATCGTGATGAAGAACACGATCGTGAGCGCGATCAGCCACAGCAATCCCCAGCCGAACGTGCGCGCGAGCCAGGAATAGTGGGTCTCGACCCACGTCCCCTTCACGTTGTCGCGGGCGATCGCGCCGATGATCACGGCGACGAGCGCGAGCGTCCACAGCGTGAACGGCGCGAGGAAGTGGAGGATGTAGAGGATCGTCGCGTTGGTGGTGGGAACGTTCGTCTCTTCGGTCATCTTCGCTCCTTGGGCCCCGGCTTGCGCCGGAGTGACGACTAGTCGTCCTGCAGGTCTTCGCCGGGGAACAGCTCTTCGTTGAACCCGAAGCGCGACATGTCGGACATGCGCATCGGGTAGAGGATTCCGTCGAGATGGTCGCACTCGTGCTGCACGACGCGGGCGTGGAAGCCCTCGACCGTGCGGTCGATGGGGTTGCCCTCGATGTCGAAGCCCGTGTAGCGAAGCTTCGTGTAGCGCGGCACCACGCCCCGCATGCCGGGCACCGACAGGCATCCTTCCCAATCCTCCTCGACCTCGCGCGTGAGCATCACGAGCTTCGGATTCGCGAGCACGGTGAAGGGGACCTCCTCCGCGTCGGGATAGCGTGGATTCTTCTCGACGCCGAAGATCACGAGCCGCTGCGAAACGCCGATCTGCGGCGCGGCGAGGCCCGCCCCGTTCTTCGACGCCATCGTGTCCTGCATGTCCTGGAGGAGCGCGCGCAGCTCCGGCGTGCCGAACGCCTCGATGGGCTTCGCGCGTTCGCGAAGCACCGGGTGACCCATTCTCAGCACCTCACGCACCGCCATGTCGTTCCACCATCCTCGCGACGATCAATCGGACGCTTCCCATGGTGCGATCCATCACCTTCGCGATGTCCTCCAGGGAAACCGTGTTCGCGCTGCTCCCGCGTCCGGCCGCCGGGTTCACGACCACCGCGAGGTGCGCGTACGAAAGTCCCAGCTCGCGGGCGAGCGCGGCCTCGGGCATGCCCGTCATGCCGACCATCGTCGCGCCGTCGCGCTCGAGGCGGTCGATCTCGGCCTTGGTCTCGAGGCGCGGGCCCTGCGTGGCCGCGTACGTGCCGCCGTCGACGGCCGCGATGCCGAGGTCGCGCGCCGAATCTAGCGCGAGGCGCCGGAGCCTGGCGTCGTACGGATGGGTGAAATCGATGTGCGTCACGGGTTGCTCGGCGCCCTCGAAGAAGGTCGAGGGGCGGCCCCAAGTGTAGTCGATGATCTGGTCGGGAACGACGATGGCGCCCGCTCCGAGCGCCGACGCGATTCCGCCGACCGTGCACACCGCCACCACCTGTGTGACCTGCTGGGCCTGGATCGCCCAGAGGTTCGCGCGATAGTTGATCTCGTGCGGCGCGAGCGTGTGCCCATACCCGTGCCGGGCGAGGAATACCGCCTCGTGCTTTCCGATCTTCCCGAACGTGAGCGGCCCCGAAGGCTCGCCATAGGGCGTGCGCACGATCTTGCGATGCGTGATCTCGAGATTCGCGAGCTGCGTGAGCCCGCTTCCACCGATGACGGCGATCATTTGTCAGCTCTTAGTGCATAGATGGCCGGCAGGTTCCGCCACAGGCCGTAAGCGTCCATCCCGAATCCGAACACGTACCGGTTCGGCACCTTCACGCCGACGAAATCTGCCGCCACCGGCTTCGCGTGCCCGATGTCCTTGTCCGCGAACACGGCGCTCATCACCTTGCGGGCGCCCATCTCGGTGAGCCGCTTGTGGATCGCCGCGAGCGTGACGCCCTCGTCGAGGATGTCGTCCACGACGAGCACCAGCCGGTCGCGCACATTGTCGCGCGGCGGAAGCCTCCACGTGATGTCGCGCCCCTGGACGTCGTTGTTGTACCGCGTGACCTCGATCGCGCCGAACTCGAGCGGGAACCGCAGCAACGGCAGGAGCTGCCCGGTGAAGACGACGGCCCCGCCCATCACCGAAAGCACGACCGGAAACTCGTCCTTGATCCGCGCGGTGATGTCTCCCGCCACGCGCGCGACGGCATCGCCAACCTGCTCGGCGCTGAAGAGAAGCTCGGCTTCCTCGAGAAGGCGCAATGCCTCCTCGCGGCGTTTCGTCATTTCTTCCCGCCGCCCAGCGTGCCGAGGAATGCGCGGAACTCGTTCGCGAGCTCCGGGTGCTTGAGCGCGTAGTTGACTGTCGCCTGCAGGTATCCGATCTTCGAGCCGCAGTCGTAGCGCGTGCCCTGGAATTCGTAGGCCATCACGTTCTCCTCGCGCAGCAACCGCCCGATCGCGTCGGTCAGCTGGATCTCGCGGCCCGTGCCCGGCCGCAGGTTCTCGAGGAAGTGGAAGATGCGAGGCGACAGGACGTAGCGTCCCACCACGCCGAGCGTCGAGGGCGCCTCCTCGGGTTTCGGCTTCTCCACGATGTTCACGATGCGCGAAAGGCCCGTCGACACCTTCTCCACGGAGACGATGCCGTAGGAGGCCGTGTCCTGGCGCGGCACGTTCTGCACCGAGATCACGCTGCCGCCCGTCTTCGCGTGCACCTGCACCATCTGCTTCATCGCGGGCACGCTCGCGTCGATCAGGTCGTCGGCGAGGATGACGGCGAATGGCTCGTCGCCCACGAGGTGGCGCGCGCAGAGCACCGCGTGGCCCAAGCCGAGCGCCTCGGCCTGCCGCACGTAGGCGCAAGAGACGCCTTCGGGCAGGAGCCCGCGCACTTCCTTCAGCAGCTTGTTCTTGCCGTGGGCCTGGAGCTCCGCCTCGAGCTCGTAGGCCTTGTCGAAGTGGTCCTCGATCGCGCGCTTGCCGCGGCCGGTGATGAAGATGAGGTCGGTGATGCCCGCGCCCACGGCCTCCTCGACCGCGTATTGGATGAGGGGCTTGTCGACGATCGGCAGCATCTCCTTGGGAGAGGCCTTGGTCGCCGGAAGGAATCGCGTGCCCAGCCCCGCGACCGGGAAAACCGCTTTGGTGACTTTTTGCATTCGGTTATGCGCCCAGGAGTTTGGTGAACTGCTTCTCGTCGAGGACGGGGACCCCG
>DATGGI010000215.1:0-1575 GCA_035308545.1 Usitatibacter sp. | reverse complement strand
CGACGTGATGAACGCGACCTACAATTTGTTCACGGTGATGGGGCCCGATGCGGCATTCGGCACCACGGAGTCGGGGCAATTCATTTCATGCACGGGCACCGGCTCCTGTGGCAGCGGATTGAGCCTGTACGATTTCAGGATCACCGCGGCGGACATGGCGAAAGCCATCTCGACGGCGCGCGTGGCGTTTCCGAACCTGTCCGTGAATCCCGGCGACTACCAGGTCATGAACTTCAGTTTCCGCAACGCGATCAGCGGGAATTCCGAGGTGGGCGCGACAGTCTCCGGCCCCACGCTATCGGTCTACGGCAGCTAGCGCCGCTGTAGCCCGGCGAGTCCCGCCAGCGCCGATCCTGACGCCGCCGCGAGGATCGCCATCGCCCCGAAGAACGCCGCGGGCGACAACAAACTCCACCACGTGCCCACGTAGCCTGCGAGCAGGTTGCCCGCGAAGGCCGCGAGGAACCAGCTCGCGATCGTGGTCGCCGTGAAGCGGCTTGGACTCAACGTCGCGAAGAGGCTCAAGCCGACCGGCAGGATGTAGATCTCGGCGAGCGTGAAGAGCAGGAAGAACGCGACCGCGATGGCCCAATGCACGGGGCTCGCTCCCGCGAGCGCGATGACCCCGCAAAGCAGCGCATAGGAAAGAGCGACGCCGAAAGCGCCCAGGGCCATGCGCCGCAGCGCGCCGGGCCGGTACGGGCGCGGGCTTGGATCGCGATTCCAGAACGCGACCACGAGCGGCGTCAGCATGAAGACGAAGAGCGGATTGAGCGACTGGAACCACGTCGCCGGAATCAGCCACGCGCCGGCAACCCGGTTCACGCCCGTGTCGATCCACAGGGCCATCGAGTTTCCCGATTGCTCGTAGGCGCTGCGAAAGACGATCACCGCGAGCGCGGTGGCGAAGAGCAAGCCGTACGGCGTCGGTTCCGGATCCGGTTCGCTCACCTGGGACTGCGGCGATTCCCCACCCGTGTCGCGCGGAAGATAGCGGCTGCCCGCAAGGTAGATCGCGAGCCCGATGCACATCCCGATGCCGGCCAACCCGAAGCCGTAGTGCCATCCGTAGATTTCACCGATCGTTCCGCACACGAGAGGCGAGAAGAACGCGCCCAGGTTCACGCCGAGGTAGTAGATGCTGTAGGCCGATTGCCGGCGCGGATCGTCCTTCGCGTAGAGCTGCACGATCTGGCTGGGAAGGTTGGGAAGGAACAAGCCGTTGCCGAGGGCGATCGTCGCCATCGCGACATAGAACAACGGCTCGAACGTCATGAGGAAGTGCCCGATCGCCATCGTGATGCTGCCGATCACGATGGCGCGCCGCTTGCCCAGCCATCGATCGGAGATGTACGCGCCCACGATGGGCGTGAAGAACACCATCGCGGAGTACGTGCCGTACACCATCGATGCGTAGCCCTGGTCGAACCGCAGCTGCTTCACCATGTAGTACACGAGCAACGTCCTCATCCCGAAATAGGAGAACTTCTCCCACATCTCGGTGAGGAAGAGGACGGTCAGCCCCTTGGGCTGGCCGAACCAGGCACCGGCGCTGGCGCGGGTCATCGGACGACC
>DATGGI010000214.1:0-1985 GCA_035308545.1 Usitatibacter sp. | reverse complement strand
TCAGCGTGCGCACGAAGTTCTTCTCGCGCAGGAACTGCATGAACGTCGTGAAGCGCCCGTGCCCCGCGGCGCAGCGGTAGTACGTGAGGCGGTTGGTGCGCTCGAAATCGTGCGTGAGCGCGAGCGCGTGATGGCACACGGGGCAGGCGCAGGTCACGGCGAGCGGCCGCGCCGGCGCTTCCCGCTTGCGGATCGCCTCGAAGAGCTGGAGGATCGCCGCGGGCGCGAGTTGCGCGCTCTCGAACGGATCGAACCAGATGCCCTGGCAGTCGTAGCAGATGTCGAGATCGACGCCGCCCCGGCCGGTCACCGCGCGGCTCGTGAACGTCTCGCGCCGCATCACGGCATGGCAGCTGGGGCAGGCGCGCGGCGCGTCCTCGGCGGGTCGCAGCAAGGCGGCGGTCACGGTTTCTCGGCGAGAGCCTTCAGGTTCGCGAGGCCCGCCTCGAAATCGGGACCGACGATGTGGTCCATCATCATCGCGAGATAGTGCTTGACGGGATTGCCGCCCACGTCGCCCTGGTTGGTCCACGTGACGCGCGTGCCATTGCCCTCGGGCTCCAGGCGAAGCGCGCCGGTGGACTTCATGTTGTATTCGGGAAACGAGAGCGAGTACTCGACGGCCTTGTCGGGCTCCACGCGCGTGAACTCCATGCTGCCGCTGCCCTCGGTCTTGCTCACCCATTCCCACTTGGCGCCCATCCCGAAAGGCGGCCCCTTGTAGGTGATCTGCATGTTCGGATCGCGGCGGTTCCATTCGCTCCAGTTGGCCCATTGCTTGGGTTCGACCACGAGGTCGTAGATCTTCTTGGCCGGCGCGTTGATGAGCGTGGAGCGGCTCACGAGGAAGGTCGACGGGGCGAAGAGGCCGCCCACCACGAAGGCGAGGATGACTGCACCGAGGATGGCGAGAGCCCACTGGACGAATTTCATGTATTCCTCCTTCGCGCCGCCAGCATAGCGCACTCCCGTAAAATGGGGTCATGTGCTCGCGGTATTTCCTCGACGCCGACGGCAACGTGATCGCCTACACGTTCTCGGTGCCGCTCAACGAGCGCGTGCGCCGCCGCTTCAACATCGCGCCTACGCAGGAAGCACCCGTCGTGCGCGTCTCGAAGGCAGGAGAGCGTGAGATCGCGATGCTGCGCTGGGGACTCGTCCCGGCATGGTCGAAGGACTTAGGCGCCGGCACGAAGATGATCAATGCGCGCGGCGAGAGTGTCGCCGAGAAGCCCGCGTTCCGCGACGCCATGGCCCGGCGCCGATGCCTCGTGCCGGCGTCGGGCTTCTTCGAGTGGAAGGGGGCCCCGGGACGCAAGCAGCCCTTCGCGATCACGGTTCCCGACCGTCCGCTCTTCGCGTTCGCCGGATTGTGGGAGGCGTGGCGTCCGCGCGATGGCGATCCCGTGGAAACGTTCACCATCGTCACGACCGATGCGAACGATCCTGTCGCGCAGGTCCACGATCGCATGCCGGTGATCCTGCCGAAGGAGGCGGAAGATGCGTGGCTGCGCGCGGATGTCTCCGAGGCGAGCGCCTTGCTCAAGCCCTACGAAGGGCCCGTGGCGCTGCGCGCCGTGAGCCGGACGGTGAGCAACGTGAACAACGAAGGCCCCGAGTGCCTCGACGACGCGCCCGCCGAGGGTGAGCAACAGCGCCAGCTGTTCTAGGGAGGCTTTGGTTTATTGACGGGGTTTGCGACGGACTACAGCCCGGAACACGGAGAACGCAGAGGTCCATGGAGGACACGGAAAATTCCGTAGAGCTTGACCCGTGACGACGCGTTGTTCATCACGACGATCCAGCACCGAGGGTTTTTCTCCCCGTCCTCTGTGGACCTCTGTGTTCTCCGTGTTCCCGGCTTTGGTCGAGAACCACGCGAATGGACCAGAGGCTCACTAGGCGAGGAAGCCGAGGTTCGCCGTCGGAAACGCGGCAAGGTTCGGGAACACCTTCCCGAGCGCTCCCGCGGGCACGCCGAACCA
>DATGGI010000213.1:0-20936 GCA_035308545.1 Usitatibacter sp. | reverse complement strand
CTCACCCATTCGGGCCTCTCGATCGTCGAATGGAAGCCCGTGATCGGCGCGATCCCGCCGCTGGACGATTCCCAATGGCAGGCCGAGCTCGACAAGTACAAGCTCACTCCCGAAGGGCGCCAGCGCAACTTCGACATGGCGCTGGAGGACTTCAAGGGCATCTACTGGTGGGAGTACGGCCACCGGCTCCTGGGCCGCGTGATCGGCGTGGCGTTCCTCGTTCCCTTCCTTTATTTTCTCGCGCGCGGCGCGGTTCGCGGGGCGCTCGCGTGGCGGCTCGCGGGAATCTTCCTGCTGGGCGGCCTGCAGGGCGCGGTCGGATGGTTCATGGTCGCGAGCGGCCTCGTCGACGATCCGCGGGTGAGCTCCATCCGCCTGGCCGCGCACCTCGCAATCGCGTTCCTCATCTATGGGGCGATGCTGTGGGTGGGGCTGGGCCTCACGGTCGGCCGAAGCGTGCGTGCGACGCCCGGGCTCGTGCGCTCGTCACGGGCATACGCCGCGCTCGTCTTCGTGATGGTGATCTCGGGCGCGCTCGTGGCGGGCATTCGCGCGGGCCTCGCATACAACACGTTCCCCCTCATGAACGGGCAGTGGGTTCCCGATGAGATCCTCCTGATCGATCCCTGGTGGAAGAACTTCGTCTTCAACATGGCCACGGTGCAGCTGGATCACCGGGTGATCGCGATGCTCGTGGCCGCCGGGGCGATCGCGCTCTGGTGGTGGGTGCGGCGCGCGGACACGGCGCCTCGCGAGCGTGCGTGGAGCAATGCGCTCCTCGCCGCCGCGGTCCTCCAGGTGTGCGCCGGCATCGCGACACTCCTCGGGCGCGTGCCCGTTCCGCTCGCCGCGATCCACCAGGCGGGCGCGCTCGTGGTCTTCACGTGCGCGTTGGGACTCGCCCATGCCCTGCAGGGCGGCGCCGATTACAACGGTAAGGGGGCCCGCGCCTAAACAGTGACGCAGTTCACGTCGATCCTGCGGAATGAAACGGATAATCGCGCGATCGGGAATAAGAACTGAGGAACAAATGGCCGCCACGCATCCGCTGCACGGCGTGAGGACCAAGCAGACGGTCCGGTTGCGGCGCTTCGTGCTCGCGATCGCCGCGTACGGCGTCTCGGTAGCCCTCCTCGGTATTGCGCACACGCTAGGGCTCATCGCCACGGGCCCCACGGTCGCCACGGCCGCCGTGATGTTCGTGGTGAACCTCGGCTTCTACCTCGCTTTCCGCACCAATCTCAACGAACGCTTCGCCGATCCCAGCCTCACGTGGATCCAGGTGCTCGTGGGGGCGGCGGTGCTCATGTTCGTGGTGTACCACTTCGACCGCGAACGCGGCCTCGCGCTGATGATGTCGCTGCTGGTGCTCTCGTTCGGCGCCTTCCGCTTCAATACGCGCGAGTTCCTCACGGCGGCGGGCTCGATCCTCGCGGGCTACGCGCTCGTGATCAACCTGCTCATGTGGCGCAAGCCCGACGACGTGAACGTGTGGCTGGAAGCGTTCCAGTGGATCACGCTCGCCTTCGTGCTGCCCTGTTTCGCGCTCATCGGCGGGCGGCTCTCGGAGCTGCGCCAGCACCTGCGCAAGACCAACGACGAGCTCTCGTCGGCGCTGGAGACCATCCAGAAGATGGCCACGCACGACACGCTCACGGGGCTTCCGAACCGCACGCTCTTCAACGAGGCGCTGGTGCATGCGGTGGCGCAGGCCACGCGGCACAGCCGTTCGGTCGCGCTCTTCTTCCTCGACCTCGACCGGTTCAAGTACGTGAACGACACGCTCGGCCACGCGCTGGGCGATCGCGTGCTGCAGGAGGCTTCGAGGCGGCTCACCGCGGCCGTGCGTTCGAGCGACCTCGTGGCGCGCCTCGGCGGCGACGAATTCGTCCTGCTCATCGAGGACTTCCACAACGCGGAGGAGTTGAGCGACGTCGCCAACAAGGTGCTGGGCGCGTTCGCCCCGAGCATGATCATGGACGGCCAGGAGCTGGGCCTGTCGGTGAGCATCGGCATCAGCACGTTCCCCGCCGACGGCAGCGATGCGCAGGCGCTGGTGTCGAACGCCGACATCGCGATGTATCGCGCCAAGGAGCAGGGCCGCAACCGGTTCGCCTTCTACGACGCGGAGCCCAACGGGCTTTCGCACGAACGCCTGTCGCTCGAGGCGGGACTGCGCCACGCACTCGAGCGCAACGAGCTCGACATCTACTTCCAGCCGAAGATCGAATTCCCGACCAATCGCGTCTCCGGCGTGGAGGCGCTCATCCGTTGGCGCCATCCGCAGCTGGGGCTGCTGCTGCCCGACCGGTTCATCTCGCTCGCCGAGGAGATCGGCGTGATCGTCCCGATCGGCTACTGGACGCTGAAGCACGTATGCGAACGCGCGCGCCGCTGGCAGGAGCTCGGGATGGCGCTGCCGGTGGCGGTGAACCTGTCCGCGAGCCAGTTCCACGAGCCCGACCTCGTCGCGCGCCTCGGGGCGATCATGCGCTCGACGGGCGTGTCGCCGCACCTGATCGAGGTCGAGATCACCGAGAGCATGGTGATGCGCGATCCGAACCGCGCGGCCAAGGTGATGGAAGGCCTGCGCGCGATGGGCGTGCGGATCTCCATCGACGATTTCGGCACGGGGCATTCGTCGCTCGGGTACCTGAAGCGCTTCCCGATCGATCGCCTCAAGGTCGACCGTTCCTTCGTGCGCGACCTTCCGCACAACAACGATGATGTGGCCATCACGCGCGCGGTGATCGCCATGGCGCACAGCCTCAAGATGACAGTCGTCGCCGAGGGCGTGGAGCACCAGGACCAGTTCGACCTGCTGCGCAACGAGGGCTGCGACGAGTTCCAGGGCTTCTACTGCGCCAAGCCCATGGAAGAAGACGACCTGCTCAAGTTCCTCGCGTTGCGCCGCACGCAGGCGTTGCCCGCGAGGACCTGATCAATCCATCAGCAGCCCACCGTTGAGGTCGAGGACCTCGCCGGTGATGAAGCCCGCGAGCGGAGAGACGAGGAATCGCACCGCATGGGCGAGCTCGTCGGGGCGGCAGAACCGCCCGACGGGGATCTGCGCGAGGAGCTGGCGGCGCTGCGCGTCGTTGAGAGGCTCGACCGCGCTGGAACCCTCGATCGCGCCCAATGCGATCGCGTTCACGGTGATGCCGTGGGCGGCCGTCTCGCGCGCGAGGGCGAAAGTGAGCGACGCAAGGGCGCCGTGGGCCGCCGCGAGCGCGACGCCGGGCTCCGCCATCACGCCCTTGGCGGCCGGGGAAACCATGTTCAAGATCCGCCCATCGTTGCGCTTGCGCATCGAGGGGATCACCGCGCGGCTCCAGTAGAAGGCTCCGTCCAGCTGGGCGCCCATCACGCGGCGCCAGTCGGAAGGATCGGTCGCCTCGCTTCGCAATGCGGGGGGCGCATCGGCGCAATTCACGAGGATGTCGACGGGCCCCAGCACCGTCTCGACTTTCTGGTGCGCCTCGCGCACCGCGCCCGCCTCGCTCGATTCGCAGGGCACCGCCGCCGTCGTCCCGCGAAGGAAGCGGACGAGGCTATCGAGCCGCATGGCGTCGGGATCGACGAGGGCCACCTGCGCGCCGTCCTCGAGGAGCGTGCGCACCACCGTGAGCGCCGCGTTTCCGGCGGCGCCCGTCACGACTGCGGTCTTTCCCTTGATGCTCATTCGCCTATTCTATTTCTTCGGATGCCCGAGGAAAAAGTCCCACATCAGGTTCGTGGCCGAGATCTCCGTCGTGGGAGCGTCCACGTTGCCCGCGCGAAGGCCTTTTTCGCCGCCGGGCCACGCGTGGCCCTGCCCGTCGATCGCGTAGAGCTCCACCGCCGTGGACGTGGCCGGGCATGCGTAGGAGTCGTGGGTGACGCTTCCCTTGCGTTCGCGGGCAGGCGCCGCATCGCATCGGTCGTGCCGCTTCCAGAAATCGATCGCGTAGCCGACGGACTTGTCCGTTCTCGGATGGCGATAGTCCACCGTCTTCGTAGGCACGCCGCCCTCGAACGGGACGTGCTGGTCGATCTTCCCGTGGAACACGATGACTGAGACGGGGGCCGAGGGCTTGCAGTCCTCCGTATCGAGCGCTCCGGCCACGGGGGCGATGGCCGCGAAGACATCGGCGAGCTCGCAACCCACTCGGTACGTCATCATCCCGCCATTCGAAAGGCCCGTCGCATAGATGCGCTTTCGGTCGATGGCGTGCTCGCGCGCGATCGCCTCGACCATGGCGCGCACGAAGGCCACGTCGTCGATGCGATTGTCGAGCGCGTAGCCGCAGCACCGCCACGTGTTCCAGGTGAGAAGGCCGCCCGCCATCGGACCGCTGCCGTTGGGGTACGCCACGATGAACTTCGCCTCGTCGGCCTTCGCGTCCATGCCGCTCATCCGCGCGGCGTTCCGGGCGTTGCCGCCGCCGCCGTGAAAGACCACCACGAGCGGCAGCGCGCCGGGGGGCGCGCCCACGGGGATGTGGAGCCGGTAGGTGCGCGCAGCTCCGCCCACCGTCACGGAATGCTCGGCATCCAGTTCCTGGGCGGAGGCGGGAGCCGCGAGCGCGAGCAGCGCGAACGCGACGATGCAGGTCAGGGCGTGCAATCGAGGTAGACGCTGCGGTGTTCGTAGGCGTCGGCGGATTTCGCGATGCTGCCGCACACGTAGGTGACGCTGAGCTGCTTGCGGTCGCCCGGCGCGGGATCGCCGCAGATGCTGTTGCTCGCGTCGAGCGAAGCGCTTGCGCGACCGTTGGCCATGCGCGCGGCCCAACGCGTGGCGTCGCAGGACTTCGAGCTCGTGCCGTAGAGGGCGCGCGAGATCGTGATGGGGCCCGTGGAGCGCGGCGGCGCGGCGGGGGCGGCCTGCGGTGGCGGGGCGTTCGATTCGCGCATCGCCTTCTCGAAGCCGCGCTGGAATCCGTCGTCGTAGCCGGCGCGATAGCCCGCGCGGTAGTCGTCGCTATCCTGGCCGGGGCCGCTCGGGCCTTCGGCCGCGGCCGCCATCGCGCCCGAGGCGGCGAGCGCCGCCGCGAGCCTGAGAACTTGCAGCTTCATCACGAGCCTCCCTGTGCCCTTTATGTTTTTCGCAGGTGCCACGCCTTGGGGCGTGTGAATGTGTCGATGCCGTATGTCGAAAGCGTGAGGCCGATCCCGGAGTTCCCCACCCCGGACCATGGCAGGCGCGGGCTCACCCGGTCGCAGCAATTCCAGTACACCGAACCGCTCGCGACCTGCGAGAGGATGCGCTCGGCCCGTTTGCGGTCCGGCGTGTAGACGCCCGCCGTCAATCCGTATTCCGAGTCGTTCATGAGGCGGATCGCCTCGGTGTCGCCGCGCACGGGCATGATCCCGATCACGGGCCCGAAGGATTCCTCGCGCATCACGTCCATGGCATGGTTCACGTCCACGAGCACCGTGGGTTCGAACCAGTTGCCCTTCGCCTTCACGCGCTCGCCGCCCGTGAGCACCTTCGCGCCCTTGCGCCGCGCGTCCTTCACCTGCGCCTCGAGCACCTTCAGTTGCGGAGAGCGCGTGAGCGGGCCGATGTAGGTTCGGTCGTCCGTGGGATCGCCGCGCTTGTAGCCCTTCACCTCGGCCACGAACGCATCGACGAACGGCTTGAAGACCTTCTCGCTCACGTAGACGCGCTCCACCGAGCAGCAGCTCTGGCCCGTGTTGTAGAACGCGCCGTCGGCGATCGATGCCGCGGCCTTCGCGACGTCCACGTCCTCGCAGACATAGACCGGATCCTTGCCGCCCAGCTCCAGCTGCACTTTCACCATGCGGCCGCGCACCGATTCGGCGATGCGCCGGCCCGTGGCATAGGAGCCCGTGAAGAAGATTCCGTCGATGGGCTGCTTCACGAGCGCGGAGCCCACTTCGCCCGCGCCGATGAGGGGGACGAAAACATCCTCGGGAACACCGGCCTCGTGCAGGAGGCTCGCGATGGCGAGCCCGGTCTGCGCCGCGAATTCCGACGGCTTGTAGAGCACGGCGTTTCCAGCGAGAAGCGCCGGGACGAAGACGTTCGCGCCGACGAACCACGGATAGTTCCAGGCCGAGATGTTGGCGATCACGCCGAGCGGCTCGTGGGTGATGCGTTCTTCGATCGAGGCGTCCGACGAGACCTTCTCGGGCCGCAGCGTCCTCGCGGTCGCTGCGAGGAAAAAATCGATGCGCGGGAGCACGCCCTTCAGCTCGTTGCGCGCCTGCGAGATGGGCTTGCCCACTTCGCCCGTGAGGATCTGGGCGAGCTTTTCCGATTGCGCGACGACGAGGTCGCGGAACTTCGCGATCGTCGCGAGCCGCTTCTTCACGGGAAGCCGCGCCCAGCGTGCCTGCGCCGACCGGGCCTGCATGTACTTGGCCCTCACCGAGCGGGCGTCGTCGGCGGCGAGCGTGGCAACCACCTCCCCGGTGGCGGGGTTCACGATCTTGAGCTTCATCGGAAGATCAGGCGGCCTTGATGGCCGTCACCGGTGAAGGCTTGCCGGTACGTCGTCGGAGCTCGCAGGCCGAGAGGAACGCGGTGAGCAGCGGGCGGCTGTCGATGAGCGCGGGATCGTTCGGATCGACGAACTCGGGGTGCCACTGCACGCCCACGACGAAGCTGGGACCTTCCCAGCGCGCCGCCTCGACCACGCCGTCGGGCTCGCTCAGCGCCTCGGGAACGAGCCCCGGGGCGAGGTCCTTGATGGCCTGGTGGTGGATCGAGTTCACGTGTTTCTTGCTCACGCCCGGATAGACGCGCGAAAGCCACGTATCCGGAAGGATTCGCATGTCGTGGTAGTTGTGGTCGTACTTGGAATCGTCGCGGTGATGGGCGCACGCCTCGCCCTTCTGCGTCGCGAGATCCTGGTAGAGCGTGCCGCCGAGCGCCACGTTGATCACCTGGTGCCCGCGGCAGATGCCGAACACGGGCTTGCCCTGCGCGACGAATTCCTGGAACAGCTCGATCTCGTACTGGTCGCGCACCTCGTCGCCGCCCCAGCGCTTCGGATTGATCGGCGATTCGCGATAGCTCTTCGGCGACATGTCGGCCCCGCCCTGCAGCAGGAGGCCGTCGAGCGCGTCCACGTAGTTCTTCGCGCGCAGCGTCTTCGGCATGTGCGGCGTGGCGACGGTGAGCTCGGGAATCATGAACGTGAGCACCTCGCCCGACATGACCCAGTTGGCCGCCGACTGCTCGATGTACTGCACCGACTTGGTCGGAAGGAACGTGCGCGAGGGATCCGGATAGAGGAGGCGTGCCGAGACGCCGATCTTCAGGGGTTCCATGCGCCCACTATAACGCTTGCGCGAAGATGCGTTCGAAGTCGCCGGCGGAAACCGGCTTGGGATTGGTCTGGTGGCAGGTGTCTTTCACCGCGACCTCGACGAGCCGCGGCAAGTGCGCCGAAGTGACGCCCTTCGCGCCAAGCTTCGCGGGGATTCCGATGCGCGACTTCAGGGATGCGAGCCATTCGATGAACGCCGCCGATCCGGTCGATGATGTACAGACCCTCGCAAGCTCCGAGAGTTTCCCGCCGGCGGCATCCGCGTTGAAGCGCATCACGTGGTCGATCATGATCCCGTTGGCGAGGCCGTGGTGCATGTCCACGACGGTTCCCAGCGCGTGGGCGCACGAATGCACCGCGCCCAGGTCCTTCTGGAATGCGATCGCGCCCATCATCGACGCCATCATCATGTCGGAGCGCGCGCGCAGGTTCCCCGGCTCCTTCACCGCGGTCTCGAGCGCCTGCGCGGCGATGCGCGCGCCTTCGAGCGCGATGCCGTCGCAGAGCGGATGGTAGGCGGGCGAGAGATAGCTCTCCACGTTGTGCGTGAGCGCATCCATGCCGGTAGCCGCCGTGATCGGCGCAGGAAGCTCCAGCGTGAGCTCGGGATCGGCGAAGACCGCTTTCGCGAGCAGCACCGGATTGAAGATCACCTTCTTCACGTGAGTCGTGTCGTCGGAGATCACCGAGGAGCGCCCGACCTCGCTTCCCGTGCCGCTCGTCGTGGGAAGCGCGACGAAATAGGGCAGGGGATTCACGATGGGCAGCACCTGCGGATGGTCCCATGCGTATTGCATGACATCGCCTTCGTGCACGGCCATGAGCGCCACGGCCTTGGCGACGTCGAGCGCGGCGCCGCCCCCGAATCCGATCACGCTGTCGGCGCGGTGGGCCTTGAACGCCGCGACGCCATCGTCCACCTGCTTCTTCACGGGATTTCCGGCGACGCCCGCGTAGACCTTCACGTCGAGGCCGTCGAGCCCTTCGGCGAAGTCGTGCAGGATCGCGAGCGTAGCGAGGCCCTTGTCGGTGACGATGAGCGGACGGCGCAGTCCCCGCTCCAGCAGGTGGCCCGCGACCATGGCGCGAGCGCCGGGGCCGAAGTGGATTGCGGTGGGGAATGCGAAGCGGTGGACGGTGTTCATACGGTGAATCATCGCATGGCCCATAATTCCACGCGTCCAATCCCCATGGAGGTTTCCGTGAAGTCTTTCCGCGCCGCGCTTTCCATCTTCATCCTCGCCCTGGCCACCGTTGCCGGGGCGGCCGTCCCGATGTCCAAGGCCCCGCAACCGGGTTACTTCCGCTTCATGGTGGGCGACTTCGAAGTCACGGCGATTTCAGACGGCACGGTCGACTTGCCCATGGACCAGCTGATGAATGCTCCCAAGGAGAAGGTCGACGCGGCCGCGAAGAAGGCATTCCTCCCGATGCCGGTCGAGGCCTCGGTGAACGGCTACCTCATCAACACGGGCACCAAGCTCGTGCTGGTCGACACGGGCGCGGGCAATCTCTTCGGGCCGACGCTGGGCAAGTTCGTCGCCAACTTGAAGGCCGCGGGTTACCAGCCCGAGCAGGTCGACGAGATCTACATCACGCACATGCACGCGGACCATGTGGGTGGGCTCGCTTCCGACGGCAAGCTGAACTTCCCCAACGCCGTCGTTCGCGCCGACAAGCGCGACGCGGACTACTGGCTTTCGAAGGAGAACCTCGAGAAGGCCGACAAGGATCACAAGGGCTTCTTCCAGGGCGCGCAGGCGATGCTCGGACCCTACGTCGCCGCCGGCAAGTTCAAGGCGTTCGACGGCGACACGGACCTGGTTCCAGGCGTGAAGGCCCATTCCAGCTACGGGCACACGGCGGGGCACACGACCTACATCGTCGAGAGCAAGGGCCAGAAGCTCGAGCTCTGGGGCGACCTCATGCATTTCGCGGCGATGCAGTTCGCCGATCCTTCAGTCACGATCAAGTTCGATTCGGACACGAAGTCGGCGGAAGCGCAGCGCAAGAAGGCGTATGCGGACGCGGCGAAGAATGGCTATTGGGTTGGCGCGGCGCACCTGCCGTTCCCGGGCGTGGGGCACCTCGTCGCCTCGGGCAACGGCTATACGTTCATTCCGATCAACTACACGACTAAATGATCTCGAAGTAGCGGCGCAGCTCCCAGTCCGTCACCGCATCGAGCCACTGCCGCCACTCCCATTCGCGGGTGGCGGCGAAGTGCTCGACGAAGTCGTCGCCGAACCAATCGCGCGCGACCTTCGATCCACGGAAGATCTTCGCGGTCTCGATCAACGTGCGCGGCGCGCGGGGAATCTTCTCGGCGCCCATGTTGGTGCCCGTGATGGGCTTCGCCGTGAGCTTGGAACCCTTGCGCACGCCCTCGAGCCCGGCGGCGAGCACGGCGGCCACGGCGAGATAGGGATTCATGTCGGCGCCCGGGGCGCGAGTCTCGAGGCGCGTCGATTTCGGCGAGCCCGGCAGCGCGCGGAAAGTCGCCGTGCGGTTGTCCACGCCCCACGTGGGTTTCACCGGCGCCCAGAAGCCGTCGACCAATCGCTTGTACGAGTTCACGGTGGGCCAGAACATGGGCGCCATCCCCATGAGGTGATCGAGCTGTCCCTGCAGGTAGCTCTCGAAGAGCTTCGACATGCCGCGGTTCCTGCCCTTCGCGTCGTAGAAGAGGTTCTTCTTCCCGTCGGTGAGTGACTGGTGCAGGTGGCCCGAGCAGCCCGGGTACTGCTGGCTCCATTTCGCCATGAAGCTCGGCATGATCCCGTAGCGCGATCCTATCTCCTTGGCGGCCGTCTTGAAGAGCAACGCGCGGTCGGCGCCCTCGAGCGCGTCCGAGAAAAGGATCGCGACCTCGTAGACGCCGGGGCCGGTTTCCGTGTGCAGCCCCTCGATCGGGATTCCGAACGCGGCCGAATCGTCCATGAGCGCGTTGAAGTATTCGCGGTTGGCGTTCGCGCGCAGCAGCGAATAGCCGAACATCCCCGGCGTGATCGTCGTGGGCGGTTGGCCTTTCTTGTCGGCCCAGGATTGCGGCGTCTCGGCGAAGTTGAAGAACTCGTATTCGGCGCCGATCATCGCGCCGTAACCCATCTTCTCGGCGCGCGCGAGGACGCGCTTCAGCACCTGGCGCGGGCAGAGCGGGTGGGGCTTGCCGTCGCCGGTGACGAAATTGCCGAGGAAGAACGGCACGTGGCCGTCCCAGGGGACCGTGCGGTACGTGGCGAGATCGAGCCGCACCATCGCGTCGGGGAATCCGTGGTGCCACCCCGTGAGCTTCGTGTTGTCGTAGCACTGGTCGTGGGCGTCCCAGCCGAACACCACGTCGCAGAAGCCGAATCCGCTTTCCACCGCCGAGAAGAACTTGTCGCGATGGATGTACTTGCCGCGCAGGATGCCGTCGATGTCCGACACCGCGACCTTCACCTTGGCCATGTCGGATTTGCGCAGCGCCTCGACAATGGCCGCGGGTTTTGTCTTGTTCATCTATGCCTCCGGCGTTGGTTCAAGACGGGAACGCGGAGAACACGGAGGTCCACGGAGGCACGGAGAAATACAATGTGGGTGTTTCGTGCCTTCGTTGGAGTTGGGCACGGATCGCCATCATCGCTTTTCTTCGTGGCTCCGTGGACCTCGGTGCCCTCCGTGTTCCCGGCTTTAGTTCGAGACGCAGCGCGCCGCGATTTCCAGATAATGCCCGAGTGGAGGCGTGATCGCACCGGCGACTTTGGCGCGGTCGTCCCAGCGGCGGACGCGAAGCGCGTTCCCGGCGAAGGGCTTCGCCATGAATTCCTCCGTCTCCTGCCGCGAGAAGATTCCGCCCTGCAGCGTGAGGCTGCGCTTGGAATCCTCGGAGAGCGACTCGTAGTAGTCGGGCTCGAGGGCGCAGAGGGCGCGCTTGGCATCGACGTGCAGCCGGATCGCCTCGATGACGGCGGGCGGGAAGAGCGGACGGATGAAGGGGATCGCGAAGTACTGGTGCTGGTCGTCGATTCCGCGCTCGGTCGGCGTCTCGCCCTGGAGATTGAGCACGTGGCCGAGGTCGTGGAGGAACGCCGCGGTGACGAGCTCGGGCGGGGCGCCCTCCTGCTCGGCGAGGTGCGCGCACTGCAGCGCGTGCTCCTGCTGCGTGACGCCTTCGCCCGCGTACTCGATGCCACCGTGGCGGCGGAAGAGCTCCTCGATGTCGGCGATCTTGAGTCCCATGGCTACCTCTCGGTCCTCGGAATCCGGCTGCTGGCGATGTCGGCCGGCGCGGCGAAGATTCCCGTGGCGCTCATGTCGCGCAGCCGGCTCTTGCGAAGCTGTCCGGCTCCCTCGAGGATCGGGTAGGCGGTCGAGCAGAAGAAGGAATTGATGCGGCGCATGTCGCTGATGATGTCCAGGTGCAGCGAGCTCGTCTCGATCGATTGCACTCCCTGGCCCGAGAGGCGGTCGAGGTGCGTGCCGGCGTATTTGCGCTCGAGGTCGCGGAACTCTTCCTTCTGGGCGAGAAGCATCTGCGCGCTCTTGAGGTCCCCGTTGAGGAACACCGACAGTCCGAGCCTCAGGTTGGCCACGAGCTTGTCGTGCATCTCCTCGATCTCCTTCATCCCCGCCTCGGAGAACGAGAGGCGATGGGCGATCTTCTTGTCGCGCAGGTCCTGGAAGGTGCGCTCGAGGATGTCGCCGACGTGTTCGAGGTTGATCGTGAGCTGCATGATCTCGGCCCAGCGGCGGCCGTCCTTCTCGTCGAGCGCTTCGCGGCTGATCTGGGTGAGGTAGAGCTTCACCGCGGTGTAGAGGCGGTCCACGTCGTCGTCGAGCTTCACCATCTGGTCGACGAGCGCCTTGTCGTCCGTGCGGATCACCTTGAGCATGCCGTGCAACATCTGCTCGATCACGTCGCCGATGCGAAGCGTCTCGCGGGCGGCATTGGCGAGGGCAAGGGCCGGCGTGACGAGCGCGCCGTGATCGAGGTGGCGCGGCTCGACCTGCGTGATCGGCGAGGCCACGCCCGGCACGAAGCGCGTGAGGAGGGCCGCCACGCGGTCGGAGAGGAAGAAGAAGAGGACCGAGATCACCACGTTGAATGCCACGTGGAAATGCAGCACCTGGCGCGCAGGGTCGAGGTCGAAGTTCGAGATCAGCGTGATCGCGTGCTGCATGCCCGCGTAGAAGATCACGGCGCCGCAAAGCTTGAAGACGAGGTTGCCTACGGATACGCGCAGTCCCGCGCCCGGCGTCTTGAGGTTCACCATGAGCGCGAGGAGGCCGCTGCCGATGTTGGAGCCCAGAACGAGGGCCATGCCCTCGGGCACGCTGATCACGCCCGAGGATGCGAGGGCCGCCGAGAGCAGCACGATCGCGAGGCTGGACCAGGACATGATCGTGAGCGCCGCGCCGATGAGGATGTCCAGCATCGGATCGCCCGAGAGCGAGGCGAAGATCACCTTCACGCCCTGCGCATGGGTGAGCGGCGCCGTGGCCTGGCTCACGAGTTGCAGCGCGAGCAGGATCAGGCCCAGGCCGATGGCCACGCGCCCGAGCTGCCCCGCCCGCGTGTTCTTTCGCGACAGGAAGAAGACGACGCCGAGGAAGATGAGCAGCGGCGAGATCCAGCGCAGGTCGAGCGAGAGCACGAGGGCCATGAGGGCCGTGCCGACGTCGGCGCCCAGCATGATGACGAGGGCCGGTCCCAGCGCCACCAGGCCCTGGGCCACGAAGGAGCTCGCGATCATCGATGTCGCGCTCGAGGATTGCACGAGCGCCGTGACCGCGAGGCCGGCGAGGAAGGCCGAGGGCCGCGTCGAGACGCTCTTCGAGAGGAATCGCCTGAGATCCGCGCCGAAGACGCGCAGGATTCCCGTGCGCACGATGTGCGTGCCCCAGACGAGCAGGGCGACGCTGGAGAGCAGGTTGAGGAGGGTCTCCAACCCCGGTCACGCTCCCGGCAGGCTGAACGTCTTGAGGTTGGTGAAGCTCTTCATCGCTTCCTGCACGCCTTCCTTGTAGCCGAGGCCCGAGTCTTTGATGCCACCGAACGGGGTGAGTTCGAGCCGGTAGCCCGGGACCTCACGCACGTTCACGGTGCCCACGTGGAGCTCCGCCACGAAGCGGTTGATGTAGTCGAGGCGATTGGTGCATACCGCCGAGGATAGTCCGTAGGCGGTGCCGTTGGAAAGGCGGATCGCCTCGTCGATGCCGCGGAAGCGGATGACGGGCGAGACCGGCCCGAAGGTCTCCTGCATCACGACTGTCATCTTCGGGTCCACTCGGTCGATTACCGTGGGCGAATAGAGCGCGCCCTCGCGCTCGTTGCCGACGAGGAGCTTCGCGCCTTGCGACACCGCTTCGTTCACGCGGGCTTCGAAGAGCTTCGCCGCCGGCTCGTCGATCACGGTGCCCATCTCGAGCGACGGATTCATCGGGTCGCCGAAGGTCCACGCGCGGGTCTTCGCCACCAGCATCTCGACGAAGCGGTCGGCGACCGCCTCGTGAACCAGCATGCGCTTGACCGCGGTGCAGCGCTGGCCGCTGTTCTTGTACGAACCCTGGACGGCGAGGGTGGACGCCTCGTCGAGATCGGCGTCTTCCATCACGATGAGGGGATCGTTGCCGCCGAGCTCCAGCACGAGGCGCCGGTAGCCGGCCTTCGAGGCGATGTACTTGCCGACGGGAACGCCGCCGGTGAACGTCACGAGGTCGACGTGCTCGTTGGTGATGAGCTCGTCGGCGATCTCCCGCGGGTCGCCCGTGATGACGCGGAACATCTCGCGCGGAAGCCCCGCTTCGTAGAGCAGCTCCGCCAGGTAGTACGCCGACAGCGGCGTCTTCTCGCTGGGCTTGAGCACCATGCGGTTGTTGGTGGCGATCGACGGCGCCACCTTGTGCGCCACCTGGTTCATGGGATGGTTGAACGGCGTGATCGCGGAAATCACGCCCAGGAGGGGATCGCGTTTGGTGTACACGCGCCGGTTCTTGCCGTGGGGCGTGAGGTCGCAGGAGAACGATTGCCCGTCGTCGCGCAGGGTCTCGCCCGCCGCGAACGTGAAGACGTCGCAGACGCGGCCCACCTCGTAGGCCGAGTCCTTCTTCGAAAGGCCCGACTCCCGCGTGATGAGGTCGGAGGCCTGGGCGAGGCGCCCGCGAAGGAGCTCGGCGGCCTTCTGCATGATCGTCGCGCGCTGGTAGCGCGTGAGCGTGGGCTTGTAGCCCCGCGCGGCCGCGAAGGCATCGCGCACTTCGGCCACGGTCGCCTTCGGCACCGTGCCGACGACCTCCCCGGTGAAGGGAAAGCGCACTTCGATGGCGGCAGCGCGGGGCTGGGCGATTGCGTTCATGGGGGCAGGCTCCCGCCGGCGTAAGCGCCGACAAATGATTGTTGACAATCTACCATACAAGGCTATGCTGGCCGCAAGTTCCTTCGCGAAATCCAATGCCTCCCAAGACCGCGCGTATTCCCGAACCCGGCGACAACGGCCGGGCCATCGAATTGCTGCAACGCCATTCCCTCACGACGCTGGTGCAGCAGGAGCTGGAGCGCCAGATCGTCGACGGCAAGCTCGCCGCCGGCACGAAGCTGAACGAGGCCAACATCGCGGCGGAGCTGCGCGTCTCGCGCGGCCCGGTCCGGGAGGCTTTCCGCGCGCTCGACCAGAGCGGGCTCGTGCGAACCGAGAAGAATCGCGGCGTCTTCGTGCGCCAGGTGACGCTCGAGGAGGCCCACGAGATCTACGAAGTCCGCGCGGCGCTGGACGAGCTGATCGGCCGCCTTGCCGCGCGCCGCATCACCGCGCAGCAGCTCGCGCGCCTGAAGGACATCGTGAAGAAGATGCACGCCGCGGCGCGCACGCTCGACTCCGCCGCCTACTACCCGCTCAATATCGAGTTCCACGAGGTCCTCGCCGAAGCTTCGGGCAACGCCGCGCTGATCGAGAACTACAGGCGCGTCGTGAACGAGCTGAACCTCTATCGTCGCGAGGTGCTCGCCCGCGATTCCAAGAGTATCCCCATCTCGGCACGGAATCATGACGACATCGTGAAGGCCGTGGCCAAGGGGGATTCCGCCCTCGCGGGCAAGCTCCTCTTCGACCACGTGATCGACGGCCGCGACCGCCTCGCGCGGACGCTGCACCCCGAAACTGCCAAAGGAAAGAAGTGAACATGCCCTCCCACGCTGCCGCCGTCGAGGTGAACGGCACTACATACCGGTGGCCAAAACGGCCGGTCGTCGTCGTGTGCATCGACGGCGGCGATCCTCAGTACCTCGCGCAATTCGTGAGGGAGGGCGCGATCCCGAACATCGAGCGCTTCATGAAGAACGGCTACGCGTCCGTCGCCGACGGCACGGTGCCGAGCTTCACCTGCCCGAACAACATGTCGATCATCACGGGAACGCCCGCGTCGCGCCACGGCATCTCGGGCAACTTCTACCTCGACACCGCCACGGGCCAGGCGATCGTCATGACGGGCCCGGAGTTGCTGAGGGGCGACACGATCCTCGCGCGGTTCGCGCAGGTCGGCGGAAAGGTCGTCGCCATCACGGCCAAGGACAAGCTTCGCCGCCAGCTCGGCAAGAACCTGGACTTCGCCAACGGCAGCATGTGCTTCTCCTCGGAGAAGGCCGACAAGGCGACGAAAGCCGAGAACGGCATCGACAACGTGCTGCAGTTCGTGGGCCTGCCGCTGCCGGACATGTATTCGGAGGAGCTCTCGCTCTTCGTGCTCGATGCGGGCATCAAGATCCTCGAGCGCGACCGGCCGGACCTCATGTTCCTGTCGCTCACGGACTATGTGCAGCACAAGTACGCGCCGGCGGAAGCCCAGGCCCGCAGCTTCTACAAGGATCTCGACGCGCGCTTCGGCAAGCTCGAGGCCCTGGGCGCGGTGGTGGCCCTCACCGCCGACCACGGCATGAACGACAAGTCCACGCTCGACGGAAAGCCCAACGTGATCTGGCTGCAGGACGTGCTGGACGCGAGGTTCGGCAAGGGCGACCTCACCGTCATCTGTCCCATTACTGACGCATTCGTCGCCCACCATGGCGCGCTGGGGGGATTCGTGCGCGTGTATTGCCAGGGCAAGACCACGCCGCGCCAGGTGATCGAGGCATTGAGCGGGATGCAGGGCCTGGACGCGGTCTACGACAAGCAGACGGCCTGTCGATTGCTGGAGCTGCCGGAAGACCGGGAAGGCGACGTTGTCGTCATCTCGTCGGCCGGCGTCTGCATCGGGGGCGCCCGCGAAGCTCACGACCTGAAGGGACTGGAAGGCCATCGCCTACGCACCCACGGCGGCATCTCGGAAGCGAAGGTGCCGTTCATCACCAGCGCGCCCCTCAATGCCGAATACCGCATGAAGGCGGGCTTCGCCACGCTGAAGAGCTACCAGGTGTTCGAATTCGCGATCAACGGAGCGGCGCAATAACTGCCAGGCCATAAGAGAAGTCATAACTAACGGAGGAGACAACCCATGATTACCCGAGCAGCCGGCTGGAGCCGTCGCGTCGCGATGGCGTTTTCCGCAGCGATCCTCTTCGCGGGCGCGGCGAGCGCGCAGCAGTGCGAGGATCCGAAGGTCCTGCGGTTCTCGATCATCCCCACGCAGGAATCGGTGCGCGAGCTCACGCTCTACAAGCCGGTGATGGACCTGCTCTCCAAGAACACCGGCAAGAAGATCGAGTTCTACATGCCGACCTCGTACTCGTCGGTCGTGGAGGCGCTCCTCGGCAAGTGGGTGGACGTGGCCGTGCTCGGCCCCGAGTCCTACGTGATCGCGAGGAACCAGGGCGCGCAGGCCGAAGTGTTCGCGACCTACTACAAGAAGAAGCTCGGCGTCCAGGAAGCCGGGCCCGGCTACAAGTCCCTGCTCATCAGCAAGAAGGGCAGCAAGTTCACGTCGATCGAATCGGCCAAGGGCTCGGTGATGGTGCTGGTGGATCCGGCGAGCACCTCGGGCGCGTTGATCCCCGAGCACGTCTTCGGCGAGAAGGTCGTGAAGACGCCGCTCAAGCAGTACTTCTCCAGGGTCGCGTTCTCCGGCGGCCATGACCTTTCCACGATCGCGGTGTTCGACGGCAAGGCCGACACCGCCTTCGTCGCCTCGCACCGCTTCATGAACGCGATCGACGCGAGCAAGGGCAAGATGAAGATCGAGGACTTCAACATCCTCTGGATCTCGCCGCTGCTGCCGCAGGATCCCTTCGTGTACCGCTCGACGCTCTGCCCGGAGCTCAAGAAGAAGATCGCCGACACGTTCCTCACGCTCGACACCACCGACGTGGGCAAGGCGTACCTCCAGAACGTGGACTCGGAGAAATTCGTGGCGATGAAGGATTCCGACTACGACATCATCCGCGAAGTCGCGAAGTAGCATGCAGGCCGTCCTCGAAGTGAGGAACCTGCGCGCCGGATACGGCGACCGGGAGATCCTCAAGGACGTGAGCTTCACGCTCGCCGAAGACGACTTCTTCGCCATCATCGGGCCGAGCGGCGCGGGCAAGTCCACCCTGATCCGGTGCGTGAACCGGCTGGTGGACCCGCTCAGTGGCGAGATCGTGTTCAACGGCCGCGACCTCGCGAAGGTCGCGGCCCGCGAGCTGCGCGCGGTGCGGCGCAACATCGGCATGATCTTCCAGGAGTTCAACCTGATCGAACGCATGTCCGTGATGGACAACGTGCTCTCGGGGCGCCTGGGCTACCTTGGCACTTTCCGGAGCCTCTTCCGCCTCTATTCGAAGGAAGACATCCGCCACGCGCTCGAGCTGCTCGACCGCGTGGGGCTCTCCGAGCATGTCGACAAGCGCGTGGACCGTCTCTCGGGCGGGCAGCGCCAGCGGGTCGGCATCGCGCGCGCTCTCATCCAGAACCCGAAGATGCTGCTCGTGGACGAACCGACCTCGAGCCTCGACCCCAAGATCGCGCGCGAGGTGATGGGGCTGATTCGCGAGATGGCGCGCGAGCGCCACATCCCCGTGCTCTGCAACATCCACGACGTGGAGCTCGCCTGCGACTTCTGCACGCGCGTGATCGGCCTGCAGGATGGGCGCAAGAGGTTCGACGGCCCCCCGGCGAAGCTCGACAAGCAGGCGCTGCACGAGATCTACGCGATGGAAGTGCTTTGAACGCGATCGCCATGGACGCCCGCATCGAGGCGATCGCGAGCGGGCGGCGCCACGGCCGGCGCGTGCGCTTCACGATCTACTTCGCCGTGCTGGCCCTGGTCGCGTGGAGCGTGAAGGCGATCGTGGTGGACGACACGGACTGGCAGCGCCTCTTCGGCTCCTCGCTGCTGTCCACGCTGAAGAGCTTCCTCGACGTCGACTGGCCGCTCGCGAAGGATCTCCTGGAGCCCGCGCTCGAGACGGTGCTCATGGCTACGGTCGCGACGCTCGCGGGGCTGGTGCTCTCGATCCCCGTCGCGTGGCTGGGCGCGGCGAACATCACGCCGCTGGGCAAGACCACGTACTACATCGGCCGCTTCCTCATGACGATGTCGCGCTCGGTGCACGAGATCGTGTGGGGCCTCATCTTCGTCTCCGCCGTGGGGCTGGGCGTGCTCGCCGGCATCCTCGCGATGGCGGTGCGCTCCATCGGCTTCATCTCGAAGACGATCGCCGAGGCGATCGAGGACGTGGACCCGAAGCCCGTGGAGGCGATCCGCGCCGTGGGCGGCACGCGCTTCCAGATCCTCATCTTCGCGATCCTGCCGCAGATCATCCCGGTCTTCGTGGGCAACATGATCTTCGAGTGGGACATCAACATCCGCCGCTCCACGATCATGGGGCTGGTCGGCGCGGGCGGACTCGGGCTCGTCCTCTTCCGCCAGATGGCGATGTCCAATTTCGGCGGCATCACGATGGTGATCCTGGCGGTCCTCGCGCTGATCCTCTTCGGCGAGGTGGTGTCGCACTACGCGCGCAGGGCCGTGATCTGACCCATGGCAGCCGAACCCCGCGTGATCTCGCACAGCCCGCGCGCCGAACGCGCGCCGCGCACGGTGCCGCTCACGTGGCGGCGCTTCCGCTTCCCGCAAAGTCTCTACAAGTACGCGGCGGTCCTGGGCGGCCTCGTGCTCGTCTTCTGGTCCATCGATTACCTCAAGATCCCTCTCGACCGCCTGCCGGGCATCCTGGGTCGCATGGGCGAGACGCTCTCGACGCGGTATTTCCCGCCCAACATCAGGCACGTGATGGGCTCGGAGTACCTGCACTCGCTCTTCGAGACGATCGAGATGTCCTACCTCGCCACGGTGATCGGCCTCGCGCTCGCGGTGCCGCTCGCGTGGTTCGCTTCGGCGAACATGACGCCCAGCAAGCGGTTCCTCTATCCGGTCGCGCGACTCATCATCATGGCGTGCCGCTCCGTGCACGAGACGATCTGGACCATCCTCGCGGTGTCGCTCCTGGGCTACGGCCTGCTGCCGGGGACGATCGCGCTCACGCTCTTCTGCATCGGCTTTGCCGGAAAGCTCTTCTCGGAAGCGGTGGAGGCGGTGCGCCCGGGACCGATCGAGGCGATGCGTTCGACCGGAGCGAACGCTTTCCAGGTGTTCGTGTTCGCGGTGCTCCCGCAAGTGCGCGTCGCGTGGACCGGCATCTCGATCTACACATGGGACGTGCTCTTCCGGGCCGCGACCGTGGTCGGATTCTTCGGCGCGGGCGGCATGGGTTGGTACCTGCGCGAGAGCGTGCAGCGCGTCGCCTCGAAGGACGTCGCGGCCATCCTGATCTCGATCATCGCGATCGTCGTCCTGTCCGAGCTGGTCTCCGCGTGGGTGCGCACGCGCATCTCGCGCGCCATCGCCTGAGGAATCCGCCATGAATCCCAACTACCACAACCCCGTCGCGATCACGTTCGGCGCCGGCGTGCTCGAGCGCATTCCGCAGGTGGTCGGAGCGCGCAAGGTGGTGCTGGTGACCTTCCCCGAGGCGGAAGGCTTCGGCCTCACGGGGCGCGTGAGGAAGCTGCTCGGCGATCGCCTGGTCGCCGTCGAGCCGGACACGGTGCCCAATCCCGACGTGGCGAGCCTCACGGAGATGTACGAGCGCTTCTGGCGCGAGCACGGCGACGCCGACGTGGTGCTCGGTATCGGCGGAGGCAGCGCGCTCGATACCGCGAAGGCGCTGATTGTCGGCACGCCGAGCGGAAAGTTCGCGGAGCTGGTGCAGCTCCTCGCCACGGGCAAGCCCTTCGTGCCGGCGCGCGTGAAGCCCCTGATCACGGTCCCCACCACCGCGGGCACCGGAAGCGAGGTCACGCCCTGGGCCACGGTGTGGGACCGGACGCCCGGCGTGATGAAGAAATATTCGCTGCACCTCAGGGAGGCGTGGCCGGAGGCCGCGATCGTCGATCCGGATCTCACGCTGTCGCTTCCGGCCGGCCCCACGCTCGCCGCGGGCCTCGACGCGCTTTCGCATGCCCTCGAGTCGATCTGGAACGTGAACTCGAACCCGATCTCCGACACTCACGCGGTCGCGGCGGCGCGCGAGGTGCTCTCCACGCTTCCGCCGCTCATGAAGGACCTTAAGAACGCCGAACTGCGCTCGAGGATGTCGCTCGCCGCGTTGAAGGCGGGGCTCGCATTCTCGAACACGAAGACCGCGCTGGCCCATTCGATCTCCTACGACATGACGCTGCACCATGTCGTAGGAGATCGAAT
>DATGGI010000212.1:0-43076 GCA_035308545.1 Usitatibacter sp. | reverse complement strand
GACTCGTCGGTGAGATCCATCTCGACGGTGGTGACCGCCATCTCCTTCGACAGCATTCCCCCGCCGCGCTTGCCGGTACTCGTCGCGACCGGATTCAATGCGAGCTCCGTTTCGCGCGTTCCCGTCTTGGACCGGGCCACGGCGACGAGGCGCGTGGTGGGCACGTCCAGCACGTAGCCTTCGGGTAGCGAGATGTTCACTCGCAGGGCCCGCGCATCGACGTAGCCGAGCGTGCTCTCGTTGAAGGCCGCGCCTCGGCCGAACGACGAAAGGGGCGAGGACGCGCAGCCGGCGAGAAATGCGGCGGCGAACAAAACAGCGAGGATGCGCGTCATGTCGTCTCCAGGTCGCGCGTCACGAGCGCGAGATATTCGTCCATCCCGCGGCCCGTGAGGGGCTTCACCATGACCCGCAGGTCGTTCGTGCGTTCGCCCATCGCGATTCCGCGCCGTTGCCTCACCTCGGTGTATCCCATCCGGTTCCAGAATCGTTCAGCCCGCGCGTTGCCGACGACCACCCCCAGCCGCGACCAATTCGCGCCACCCGCCTTCATCCACTCCTCCAAAGCCTCGTACATCGCGCGCGCTTCGCCGGTGCCGTGCAGCCGGGTCGCGACGATGTAGAGGCCCAGGTGCCACACGCCCTTCGAGAAGAGGTTCGCGATCACGTCGGCCATCGCGACCAGCGATCCCGACGGATCCTCGAAGGCGAGGACGTGCTTGCGATCGTAGGACCACTCCGCGGGCGGCTCCTGGTCGTATTCCTCGCGTCCCGTATCCGGTCCCGGCGGCCGCCCCTCGACCGCGAGGAAGTACTCCGGGTTCGCGGCGAAGAATTCCTGCAGCCGCGGAATCTCCGCGCGCGGCATCTCCCTCAGAACGAAATGCATGACGGCGAGCTCACGCGCAGCACGGATTCCTGGTGGAAGCGCGATTTGTATTCCGCGACGAGCGCGCGGATGCCGGCCTCCGCGGCGTCGCCCTCCCGATGCACGATGCTGACCACGTAGGAGCCCTCGCGCTGGATGTCGCCCTTGCCGGATTTCCATTGGCCATACGCCGGCCACGCGCTGAATCCGTCCGGGAATGCCGGCGTCACGACGTCCCGGAGAAACTCCGACCACTCCTGGGGGCTCACGGTGCCTCCGGGCTTCGACGTCCCGAAATAGAGGATGTCGCTCACCGCGGCCTGCTGTCCCGTGGCGCAATGCGCGCATCCCGCGAGAAGCGCGGCGAGCGCGATCGCCGCGAAGCGAACGGGCATCGGCTAGCCCCCGTCGTAGGCGCGCTGCAGGTCCGCGATCACGAGCTTTTTCATCTCCATCATCGCCGCGAACGCGCGCTCGCCCTTCACGGGATCGGGTCCACCGATGAGGTTCTCGAGCGCCGCGGGCACGACCTGCCAGGAAACGCCGAACTTGTCCTTGAGCCAGCCGCACTGCTGCGCCTTAGGATCGCCGCCTTCCGTGAGGTGGCTCCAATAGTGATCGATTTCCGCCTGCGACTCGCAGCGGATCACGAAGGAGACCGACTCGTTGAACTTGAAGAGCGGCCCGCCATTCAACGCGGTGAACTTCTGGCCGTCGAGCTCGAATTCAACGGTCATCGCGGAGCCGGGCTCGCGCTGGTGGATTTCGCGACCCACCTCGCCGTAGCGCGTCACGCGCTTCACCTTCGAGCCGGGAAAGATCCCCGCGTAGAAACGCGCGGCCTCTTCGGCCTGCGAATCGAACCAGAGAAATGGAGAGATGCGGGTCACGAAGGCATTCTACCGCGGCATATTGACTACAATGCGCGTCATGCAAGCCGTCCGCTGCCTGGCCCTCCTCGCGTTCGCGGTGCTCGCGCCTCTCGCCGCGCGCGCGGACCAGGCGTCGATCGACGCCCACAATCGCAACTGCGAGCTGGCCGCCGAGGCCTCGAAGCTCGACCGCATCGTGGTGGCCACGGCGCAATCGAAGCTCTTCCCGGATCCGAAGTTCCAGGACAGGATCGACTACTTCATGTACCGCATCCGGCCGCCGGCCGTGTGGGATCCCGCGAACCCGGCGTGGGCACCTGCGCGCACCACGCTCATCGCGATCGCGAGACCGGAGACGCTCCGGCAGCTCCAGGACTACTGGAAGCAGCTCCATCCCTTGCTCATCCGCGAGATGGAATCGTCGTTCCAGCCGGGCGAGGCCGTGGCCTTCAACGAGTTCGCCAGCAGCACCGGGGGCAACGCGTATTTCGAACGCCGCCTCGCGGAACTTCGCGCGAAGAACGGCGAGATGTTCTACGACCTCGAACCCGAAGCCGCGGCGACACTCGCGAAACGCGCGCAGGAAGCGAAGAAGAAATACGACGGGCTGCCCGCCGCGGAGAAGAAGCGCGTCGAGACCTTCCTCGCCGGGGAGCAATGCGCGAAGTGCTACCGGCCGCCCGCCGTCGCGATGGAGCATTTCATCACCGGGCAATCGGATTGGCTCGCCGGCGTCTTCGGCAGCCAGTTCGAATCGACGGACTCCAAGGTCGTCGATGCGTGGGTCGATGTGATCAACGGAAAGCTCAAGGCCACGATCCCCGGCGACACGAAGAAGCAGATCCTCGGCGTGCTGGAGATGCGCAAGGACTCGTCGCTCGCCTTCACGCTCAAGTTCTATTGGAACAACAAGGCCGACGGCGGATCGCTCACGCTCCAGTTCCCGAAGGACCATCCGAGCTACAAGGAAGTCGCGGCGCTCGCGCCGAATATCGCACCCGGCGCGAGGCGGGTCCTCTATCGCGACGAGAACGGCATCATCGACGACCAGCCGTGAGGACCCCTCTCTTCATCGCAGCATTGATCCTTGCCGCCGCGCTGCCTGCGCACGCGGCCCAGGAGACCGGAATTCCCTTCATGTGGTCGGACCAGACCGGCGCGCGCGACATGCCATGGCTCGGCAAGGGGGGCCGCGCGCACTGGTACCTCATGGACAAGAGCAAGCCGTGGGATTTCATGAATCCGCGTGGGGCCGAAATCGAGAAGCGCTGGGGCTCGAGCGGGCGCTCCGGCACGTCGCCGTACGACGATGCGGAACGCGCGATGGAATTCCTCGCCGGGCTGGGCTTCCTCAAGCCGTGGCCCATCTATCCGTCGGAGACGGCGGAGGGCCGGATGGTGGCCTTTCCCTATCGCGTCACGATCGTCGCGATCCAGCCCACGGTCGCGATCGTCCGCTTCGACCTGGCGGGAACCATCGAGGACCCGATCCCTTTCGGGCGCGGCGCGTATCCGCCGAGCCAGTACCAGACCTATCCCGACCAGGGACTGGGCTGGGGAAAGACACCCAACCGCATCATGTTCGGAACGCACGTGGTGAATCGCGGTTCGCTCCTGTGGTTCTGCCCCGAGGCGAACATCGGGCCGACGCCGCTCGACGTCTCGAGCGGGCGCGCCGAAATCGCACTGAAGGATTTCCGTCTCGGCGTCGAGCGAAAGGGCGACGAGCTCGAGGTCACGTGGCGCGGCCGCTAGGCGCGCGATTCAATCGACGATGAAGAGCTTGGCGCCCGTCGCCGTGAACGAGCGGTGCGGCTCGGCGCCGTCGGCCACTTGGTAGCTTGTGCCCGGCTTGAGGACGAACTTGCGGCCATCCTCGAGCTCCGTCTCCAGCTCGCCCTCGAGGCAAAGCAGGATGTGCCCCTTGGAGCACCAATGGTCCGCGAGATAGCCCGGCGAATATTCAACCATGCGCACGCGCACCGCACCGAACTGGCGCGTGCGCCAGTGGGCGACACCGGTCTCGCCCTTGTGCTCGGTGCGGGGAATGGCGGACCAGTCGGTCGTGCCGAACGGAATCTCGGAAATCTGCATCGCTAGCTCCTTTTCTCCGGCGATTCTACGGGAACGGAGCGAAGCTTCATCGCGTGGACAAGGCTCGGAACGTCGCTTCGCCATTCCCGCAACGCCAGGGAAATCGCCAGTCCCTCGATGTCGGCAACGATGCCGATCCAGATCGCAACGTCGACTGCCATGCCGTCTGCCCCGAGGGCGAGCAGCGAGAAGAATCCCACGAACAATCCGATCCCCCAGGCTTTCGACGACCACATGTGGTAACTCGCTTCACGTCCGAACTTCATGTAGTCGAATGCGTAGCGCGCGGCTTCCAGGGCTGCGAGGATCGCGAGAACGTGCCAGCGCTGGATGATGGCCTCGCGATGCAGGTGATACGCCGCAAGCAGCGCCGCCACGTAGAAGATCGAATCGGCGATGCTGTCGAGCCGCCTCAGCGCCGGTGTCGCGACGCCCAAACGCCGCGCGATGATTCCGTCGAAGACGTCCGACAGGAACGCGATGACCAGGCACGCACCGAAACCCACCGGCCACGGATCGAAGAATGCCAGCGCCACGACGACGGGCCCGAGAGCCGCACGAAGGACCGTCAGGATCAGCGGGACGTGCTTCAAGGAACGCTTTCCCAGGGCTCGATGCCGCCACGAACGATCCGGAACGACGGATGGCATTGGCGACGCTTCACGTCGCGCCATCGGCGATATAGATCCGGGCTTCGAACGCGCAGCTTCGCGAGCAGGTGCCGCCACTCGTGCTCCACCTGTCCCGAGGTCACGTGAATGGGCGAGCACGTCCGCGCCGGCCCGATCTTGCTCCCATCGAACGAATATCCACGCCGCGTCGCTTCGTCGTGGACGGAGCGAAGATATGCATTGATCGCGGAACGCGGGTACGGATGGGACTTGAAGCGCTCGAGCTGCGGATGGTGCCGATAGCCCTTCGTCTCGCCGCGAAGCACCGCCTTCGCGAGCAACGCCTCGCGCCACAGGGCCACGAGGCCCTGGGGATCGAGGTACTTCGGATGCAAGGTCCAAAGGCGCATATGCTAGGGGACATGATTACGCGAATCGCAGGAGCCTGCTTCGTTGCCGTCGCCCTCGTCGCGCGGGCCGGCATCGTCGAGGAGCAGTTCAAGCTTCCGGTCAAGGTTCTCGACAGCCACGATCACGAGGTCCAGCACTCGATCGTGGTGAGCACGTTCTACGACAGCGACACGCCGGCGCCGCGGCCCATCATCGTGATCAACCATGGGCGCGCCACCAGTGCGATGGATCGATCGAAGCTCGGGCGCGCGCAGTATTCGGTCGCGTCGAAGTGGCTCGCGTCGATGGGTTTCTTCGTGGCGGTGCCCACGCGCATCGGCTATGGCGTGACGGGCGGGCCCGACGTCGAGGACACCGGCGACTGCTCGCGCAAGTACTACCCGCCGGGCTACGCCGCCGCGGCGGCCCAGACGCTCCAGGTGCTCGACGCGGTGGGGACGCGCGCCGACGTGGACAAGTCGCGCTCCATCGCCTGGGGACAATCCTTCGGCGGCGCCGCGTCAATCGCGGTCGCCTCCATGAATCCGCCTGGCGTGCAGCTCGCGATCAATTTCGCCGGCGGCGGCGGAGGCGATCCCGTCGGGCATCCGCAGGATCCCTGCGCGCAGCCGATGCTGAAGAAGCTCTTCGCCGACTACGGCACGACCTCGCGCATTCCCACGCTCTGGATCTACACCGAGAACGACATGTACTTCGGCCCGAAGCTGCCCAAGGTGTGGTTCGACGCGTTCGTCGCGGCGGGCGGCAAGGGCGAATACACGCTCTTTCCGCCCGACGGCGAGAACGGCCACGCGCTCTTCACGCACGCGCCGGAGAAATGGCAGCCGCGCGTGCTCGAGTTCCTTCGCGCGAACGGCTACCCGGGCCTCGCTACAAAGTGAGCTGGAACGAGAGGTAAGGCCCGTTCTGGTTCTTCTTGCCGGCGATTGAACCCAGCGCCGCGTAGGCTCCGGTGACCGCGATGTTGCGAGTCGGGAACCACGCGAGGAACACGTCGCCGAAGTTGTCTTCCTTGAACGCGGAAAGATTGTCGGGTTTCCACCGATAGTCCACGCCGAGGCCGAGGTTGTCGGTGAGCAGCACGACGGCGGACACTTCGGGCTCGATCTTGCGCGAGTCGCTCTTGTCGCCGCCGAAGCCGAGCAACCCCATCTGGTTCGCCCGCGTGGCGCGCAGCGTGAGGTTGCCCAGGACATTGCGTCCCAGGAACCCCGCAAGCCAGATCTTGGTCGCCGCCACGTAGAAGTCGGTGTCGCTGTCGCTCTTCGCGCCGATGGCGGTGGGAATCGTCATCGTCGTGTTCTTCTTGAACTGCGCGCCGAGCGAGACTTGCGGCCACGGCGAATCCTGGTCGTAGACCGCGTCGCCGAAGACCCGCACCTTCGCGCCCACGATGTCCATCTTGAGCTTGAGGCCCGGAATAACCGATCCGGCGTCGAAGTCCTGCTTGGCATACGAAAGCTCGACGCGGTTGTAGAGCCCGACCGCGGCGCCATAGGCCCCGAGATCGAAATCGTTCGTGTGCACGCCCGTATAGAAAGCCGAGCCGCCCACCTGGTCGCGCGTGCCGTATCCGGCGATGAGCGCCCAGGGCACGACGCCCCCGCCCGCCTGCCCTTCGACCTCCTGGGCTCCGCCCGTGGCGAGGAGGCGGTCGCCGGCCGATGCGCTTGCGGCGTAGCAGATCATTGCGGCGAGGACGCCGCGAGTCGTTTTCTTCATTTCATCACCCCGTCACGATGTCGCGCTTCATCGGCGCGAGGATTCGAAGCAGCTCGTTCTTCTCGGCATCCTTCACGCCGTTGTGCTCGAGCGCGTCGCGCAGGAATTGAACCACGAGGTCCATCTCGCCCTCGGTGTTCTTCAGTCCGGCATGGACCTTGTCCATGGGATCGCCGGTGTACTTGCAGCCGCCGCCCGTGAGCGAGCAGATCTGCTCGACGATGAGGTCCTTCACGCGCTGGAGCTTCACTTCCTTGAAGGATCGCGAAGTGCGCGGGTCGGTCGCGGCACGGTCGATTGTTTCGGCGACCACCTTGGTGACGACGGGCGCGCCGCCGAGGCGGGAGTACAGGGTGGGGCTGGCGGTGGGGTCAGGGGCCGCACAAGCGGCCAAAAGCAAAAGGACGAGCAGCTTCTTCATGTGTGCGCCGTTCCTTGGTTTGTTGGTGTGGGGGGCAGCTTATATAAGCGAATACTCATCGGGAATTCTGTGAACCACGTCACACATTTGCTATTCTTCCCTACGTGAGAGCGCCGCCCCTCCTCCTCGCGCTAGGGCTGGCGTGTGCCGCGAATGCCGCCTCCCTGAACGTCACGGTGAAGGACGACAAGGGAAGTGCGGTCGCCGACGCCGTCGTGTACGCGATGCCGAAGGTGAAACCGCCGCCCACGTCCCCGCGCGGGGCCGCCATTGAGCAGAAGGACAAGACCTTCATCCCTCTCGTCACCGCCATCCAGGTGGGGACGGCGGTGAGCTTCCCGAACCACGACATCGTGCGCCACCACGTGTATTCGTTCTCCCCGCCCAAGCCCTTCGAGATCAAGCTCTACGTGGGCACCCCCGTGGCGCCGGTCATCTTCGACAAGCCCGGCGAAGTGGTCCTCGGCTGCAACATCCACGACCACATGCTCGCCTACGTGTTCGTGGTCGACACGCCCTTCTTCGCCAAGACCGACGCGTCGGGCGTGGCCACGATCGACGAGCTTCCCGCGGGCGACTACGACCTCCAGATCTGGCACTACGCGCTGGCGGCGCCCCAGCCGGCCCAGGCGCTCAAGATGCGCGAGGAAAAGGCGGCGGCGGCGTTCGCCGTGCCGTTGCGGATCATGCCGCCGCGCCCGGCGCCCAAGCCCTGATGTTCGGGCGCCTCCAGGACCGGATCGTCGTCTTCGTCGCGGCGTTGCTCATCACGGTCCAGGTCCTGTCCTTCTTCTCGATCCGCTACGCGGTCGAGGTCACCTCCCAGAACACGATGCGCGAGGAGCTCGCGACGGGCGCCAACGTGTTCAAGTTCATGCTGGACCAGAACAGCCAGCAGCTGGTCGAGGCCACGAGCGTGCTCGCCTACGACTACGGATTCCGGGAGGCCGTGGCCACGCGCGACCGCGAGACGATCCTCTCGGCGCTCACGAACCACGCGGCGCGCATCAAGGCGAGCGGCATGGGACTCATCGGCCTCGACGGCATCGTGGTCGCCGACACGCTTGGCCCTGACACCGCGGGCAAGGCCTTCGCGTTTCCCGAGCTCATCACCCGCGCCTCGATGCTCGGGCGCACTTCGGGAATTCGCGTGATCCGCGGCAAGCCCTTCCAGGTGGTCGTCGTTCCGGTGCTCGCGCCGTTGCCGATCGCGTGGGTCTCGATCAGCTTCGTGATCGACGACTCGACCGCGGAGCGCCTGCGCAGGCTCACCTCCTCGGAGATCTCGTTCATCCAGCGCCAGTCGGGCACGCCGCAGATCCTCGCGACCACGCTGCCCAAGCTTCGCCGCCGGTCGCTCATCACCGGGTTGCCCGCGATCCTCGACGAGCCCGAGTCGTTCAAGGGCGCCAGCGTGAAGCTGCCCGACGACCAGTACGAGATCCTGCTGCAGGCCGTCGACGACAGCGGCCCGGTGCCGATGTACGCGCTGCTGCAGCGCTCGACCAACGAGGGCCAGCTCGCGAGCCTGCGCATCCAGACGGCGCTTTATTTCATCCTCGCGTTGTCGATCGCAGTCACGCTGGTGGGCGCGTTCCGCGTGGCGCGCCAGATCACCCGGCCGGTGTCGAAGCTGAGCGCCGCGGTGCGCGAGATCGAGCGCGGCAACTACGACGTGCGCACCAACCTTGCGGACCGCGACGAGATCGGCGAGCTCTCGCAGGCGTTCGACCGCATGGCCCAGGGCCTCGCGGAGCGCGACCGCATGCGCGACGTGCTGGGCAAGGTGGCCTCCAACGAGGTCGTGACGCAGCTTCTCGACGGCCGCATCGAGCTGGGCGGCGAGGAGCGCGACGTCACCGTGATGTTCATGGACATCCGCAACTTCACCGGCATCGCCGAGGAGCTCACGCCGCACCAGAGCCTGCAGATGCTCAACGCCTTCCTCACGATCGTGAGCGAGGTGATCGAATCGCACGGCGGCGTGGTCGACAAGTACCTGGGCGACGGGGCCATGGCACTCTTCGGCGCGCCGGTGACGCGCCCGGACGACGCGCAGCGCGCGCTCGCCTGCGCGCTCGAGATCCGCACCCGCATCGCGGCGCTCGGCCCGACGCTCGCGGAGAGGGGGTTGCCGCATCCGCAGCTCGGCATCGGCGTTAACACCTCGAGCGTCATCGCGGGCAACATCGGCTCGCCCTCCCGCCTGAACTACACGGTGCTGGGGGATGGCGTGAACCTCGCGGCGCGCCTCGAGGGCCTCACGCGTCGCTACAACGTGCCGATCGTGATCGGGGAATCCACGCGCAACCTCGTGCGCGAGGTGATCTGCCGCGAGATCGACAAGGTCCGCGTCCGCGGCCGCACCACGGCCTCACGCATCTTCGAGCCCCTGGGGCGCCGCGAGGATCTCGACGCGCTCACGATCGACCGCCTCGGGCGCTGGCACGAGGCCCTCGAGATGTTCCGCACGCGGTGCTTCGATGCCGCCGAGGCAGCGATGCAGGATCTCGCGGCGGTCCCGGAGTACTCGCGCATCATCGAGCTCTACCTGGGCTACATCCGGCAGCTGCGCGAAAAGCCGCCGGGTCCCGACTGGGACGCCGCGTTCACGCTCTACGACAAGTAGCCGTTCAGGATTTCTTGCGGCGCTTCTTGCGAGAGGGAGCCGGTGACGCAGCCGCGGCCTTGCCGGCGTTCGCCATCATGTTCCACGCCCACATCGCGGGATTCTCGCCGGCGGGGGCAGCCGGAGCCTCGGGGGATTGCCCACGCTGCTCGGCCATCTTCTCGCGGAATTTCTCGCCGCCCTTCAGCATCGCGCGCTGCATCTGCAGCGACTTCACGGTGAGCTGCAGCATGCTCAGGTTGGCGCGCAGCCAATGCTCCACAACCTCGAGCTCGCCGATCTTCTTCTCGAGTTCCCTGGGATCGAGCACCGGGAACATGAGCGACTGCAGCGGATAGGCGCCCGGATTCACCATCTTCTGCCACATGTCGAACATGTCCTGCGGCGTGACGGGCTTGGTCATGCTCCAGCCTACGAGTGCTTCGCGATGAAGTCGCGAATGCGCGGGTAGATCATCTCGCGGTACTTGCGGCCGCTGAAGATCCCGTAGTGGCCCACGCCCTTCGCCTCGAAGTGCTGCTTGTCCTTCGCGGGAATGCCCTTCGTGAGGCCCTGGGCGGCTTCCGTCTGGCCCATGCCGGAGATGTCGTCGAGCTCACCTTCGATCGTGAAGAGCGCCGTGCCCTTGATCGCCTCGGGACGCACGCGCTCTCCGGCCACCACGAGCTTGCCCTGCGGCAGCAACTGCTTCTGGAACACGCGATCCACGGTCTCGATGTAGTACTCGGCGGGAAGGTCCATCACCGCGTTGTACTCGTCGTAGAAGCGGCGGTGGGCCTCGGCCTCATCGCCGTCGCCCGCCACGAGGTGGTGGTAGTAGTCGACGTGCGACTGCATGTGGCGGTCCGGGTTCATCGCGACGAATCCGGCGAACTGCAGGAAGCCCGGATACACGCGGCGCATGAAGCCGGGGTAGCGCATGGGCACGCGCTGGATCACTTTGGCCTCGAACCAGGACAGCGGCCGCGTCTTGGCGAACGTGTTCACCGAGGTGGGATTGCGGCGCGTGTCGATCGGGCCGCCCATCATCGTGAGCGTGCGCGGCACGTTCTCGCCCGCCGCCGCCATGAGCGAAACCGCCGCCATCACCGGCACCGTCGGCTGGCACACGGAGATCGCGTGGGAGTCGCGCCCGGCGAACGTGATGAATTCACGCACGTACGCCACGTAGTCGTCGAAATGGAACGGGCCCACGGAGATCGGGATCTCCTTCGCGTCGATCCAGTCGGTGATCCAGACGTCGTGGTCCACGAGGAGCGCACGCACCGTGTCGCGAAGGAGCGTCGCGAAGTGCCCCGACAGCGGCGCGAAGACCACCACGCGGGGCATCTTCGGCGCGCCGACCTTCCGGAAATGCAGCAGCCGGCAGAAGGGCTTCTCGACGTCGACGACTTCCTTCACCTCGTAGAGGCGCTCGCCGCACTTCACCGAGTCGATGCCGAACGCGGGACGCTCGTAGCGCTGCGTGAGCCGCGTCATGAGGTCGAACGCGGCGGCCACGTTGCGGCTGCCGGGCAAGTACGAAAGGGGACTGTTCGGATGGCCGTAGAGCTCGTTGGCCGCTTGAGCGAAGGCACGCCACGGCTCGAGGGCCGATCGTTGCCAGTCGTAGATCTGGTAGAGCATCGCGTCCACTAGTTTTCTTCTCCCACGAGGACCGCGCCTTTCTTGATGTTGCGCTGCGTCATATTGTAAAGCTTTTCGCTCTCCATGGCTCCTTGATGCGTAGCAAGACTTATAATCGCGCGATGGCCATGGACAAGAATGTTTCCGAGGGCGGCCTGCTCCCGCTCTTCCCGCCGCTCGAGCCCTACTCGAGCGCGATGCTGGACCTCGACGCGCCGCATCGCATGTACTACGAGCAGTCCGGAAATCCGCGCGGCGTGCCCGTGGTCTTCCTTCACGGCGGCCCCGGCGCCGGGTCCTCGGCGGTGCACCGGCAGTTCTTCGATCCCGCGTTCTACCGCATCGTCGTGCTCGACCAGCGCGGCGCGGGACGATCGACGCCGCTCGGATGCATCGAGCAGAACACCACGCCCAAGCTCGTCGAGGACCTGGAGAAGCTCCGTTCGCATCTCGGAATCGAAAAGTGGATGGTGTTCGGGGGATCGTGGGGCTCGACGCTCGCGCTCGCCTACGCGGAGCACCACCCGGAACGCTGCCTCGCGCTCGTGCTGCGCGGCATCTTCCTGTGCCGCAAGACCGAGATCGACTGGTTCCTCTATGGCCTGCAGCAGATCTTTCCCGAGGCGTGGCGCACGTTCTCCGGATACATTCCCGAGGCCGAACGCGGCGACCTGCTCCACTCGTACCACAAGCGCCTCACGCATCCCGATCCCGCCGTGCACATGCCGGCGGCGCGCTGCTGGAGCGTGTACGAGGGATCGTGCTCCACGCTGCTGCCGAATCCCGCGCTGGTGGCGGATTTCGCGTCGGACCGCGTCGCCCTCGGGCTCGCGCGCATCGAGGCGCACTACTTCGTGAACGACATCTTCCTGTCGGACAATTTCCTGCTGGACAATGCCGCGCGCCTGAAGCCGATCCCGGGTGTGATCGTGCAGGGCCGCTACGACATCGTGTGCCCCACGGTTTCCGCCGACGACCTGCATCGCGCGTGGCCGCAGGCGCAATATCACGTCGTTCCGGATGCGGGACACTCGGCGTTCGAGCCGGGCATCCGCTCACGGCTCATCGCCGCCACCCAGGAGCTGAAGGAAAGAGTCTAGCGCTGCGCGGAGATCGTCTGCATGTCGCGGATGAAGCCGCGCACGCGCGTTTGCAGGTGCGCGCGCTGCTCCGCCGAGAGCGACGCCGAAAGCTCGGAGATCATGGCGAAGAGGTCTTCGTCGCGCGCCGCGAGCAGGCGGCGATATTCGGGATTGCGCCAGGAAGGCGTGTCGACCAGCAGGCGATGCAATCCCACGATCATCTCGTCGCGCGAAACGTGGCTGCGGATCATGCGCAGCGTCTCCACCTGGCGATGCTGGCGATCGGCAAGCCGCATCGGCGTGGCCTCGTCGTAGTTTCGCGCGTGGCGCAAGACGATGGCGCGTTGCGCCGAATCGAGGGGACCCACGAATTCCTCGAGATGGCCCAGGTACTTCTTGGCGCGCGCCGCGGCGCGATCCTCGACCGAACCTGCGGTCGCCTCGCGCACCATCTTCTGGTTGTCCTTCGCGAAGCGTTCCTCGAGTCGCGCCGCCTGCTCCGCATCGAGGCCCCGCAACAGGTCGGCGACATCCGGGATCACGTGGTCGAGCGTCTGGTTGTAGTAGCCGCGCAGCTCCGTGTTCGCGGTGCGGGCTTCCTCGATCGAGATGCCGTCGGCCGCCGCGACGAGCATGCGCTCGCAGAACTGTTCGTAGAGGGGGAGCTCCTTCGTCTTGTGCCAGGCGAACGCCGCGTTGACGCGGTCGTGCAGCCAATCCTTCTGCTGCCCCGAGAGGTCCACGTAGTCGCCGACCATCCACGCGAGTGCCGGCGGCGCTTCCTTGTAGGCGAATGCGGGATTGGAATAGGCGAGCTTGCCCAGGCTGCACGCGCAGAGGAGCAGGCATGCAAGGATCGTTGCGACGCTTCGGATCGCGCGCTTCATCACCAGGGGATCGGCTTGCGATCCCGGAAGAATTGGCCGGTGGGGCCGTTCGAAGGCAGGAGCGAGAGCCACACGGCGGTGTCGGCGCCCTCCTCGACCGAGCGCGGCGCATCGTCGCCGCCCATGTCCGTGCGCACCCATCCGGGGCTCATGGAATTCACGAGGATGCCGTGGCCGGCGACCTCCGCGGCAAGCGTGCGGGTCAGCGCATTCAACGCAGCCTTGGACACGCGATAGGCGGGGCTGCCCTCGCCCATGGTCTGGAGCTGCCCCAGCCCGCTCGACATGTTCACGATTCGCCCATAGCGAAGCTTCTTCATCAGCGGAACCACCTCCCGGCACATGCGCACCGCGCCGAAGAGGTTAGTTTCCAGCGTTTCGCGCCAGATCGATGTAGGCGTATCGACCACCTTCGCGTCGGTCTCTTCCGGGTACACCCCGGCGTTGTTCACCAGCACCCCGGGCGCGCCGTGCCTCTTGTCCACCTCGTCCACGAACCGGCGAACGCTCTTGGTGTCGTTCACGTCGAGGGGGAAGGCCTCCACGTTCGCGCCGGCCGGCGCGAGGCTCTGGAGCGCGGCATCGCACTTGGCGCGGTCGCGCGCGCCGACGATCACGAACAGGTCGGATTTCATCAGCTGTCGCGCGATCTCGAGGCCGAGGCCGCGGTTGCCACCGGTCACGATGGCGATCTTCCTGGCAGTCATGGGTCCCCCTTTTGGGATGCGTATGATAACGGCTTGGCGCGCAGGTTCCTTCCAACAGGGCACGGACGAACCCATGAACACTCCCTCAGGCAACGATATTCAACGCGAGCTCGAGCAACGGGCCCTGCGCAACGTCCGCGGCCTCGTGGACAAGATGGAGGACGCGGATGCCCTGGATTCGCGCCGCCAGCGCCGCTATCTCGCCGGGATCGTGGCCGGCGCCCTCGCGGCGGCCGTGCTGTTGGCGGTGGCCCTGTGGGTCGCCCAGAAGCGACAACCGGATACGGTGGTGATCGAGGCGGGCAAGGCGCCGCAGAGGCAGGCGCCGCACTGATGCTGAGGATCTGGGGACGGATCTCCTCGATCAACGTCCAGAAGGTGGTGTGGTGCGCCGATGAGCTCGGGCTGGGCTACGAGCGCCTCGACGCGGGTGGCGCATTCGGAGTCACGAAGACGCCCGAATACCTCGCGATGAACCCGAACTCGCTCGTGCCCACCATCGACGACGGGGGTTTCGTGCTCTACGAGTCCAATGCGATCGTGCGCTACCTTTGCGCCAAGCATCCGCAGAAAGGGCTCTGGCCGGAAAACCTCGAGGCACGCGCCGACGCGGACCGCTGGATGGAGTGGCTCTCCACGGCGCTCGTCCCGGCGATGCGCGATGCGTTCTGGCAGCTCGTTCGCATCGCTCCGGCGGAGCGCGACCTCGGAGCCGTGGAGAAGTCGCGGGAAAGCAGCGAGCACTTCATGGCGATCCTCGACGCACACCTCGCGAAGGGACGCTACCTCACCCCGCACGGATTCACGGCGGCGGACATCGTGATGGGTTGTGCCGCGCACCGCTGGCTCAACCTGCCCCTTGTGCGCACGGCGCGCCCCAACGTCGAGCGCTGGTACGCCGACCTCAAGTCGCGGCCCGGCTCACGCCAGGTGACTTCGCTCGCGCTTTCGTAGGGCGCGTCGCCAGCTTCTCGACGGCCGCCGCGCAAGCGACCGCCGCGAGCGGCGCGGCGAACACGGCGAGCGCACGCAGATGCCCGGCCGATGCGGCCGCGAATGCACCCAACGACAGCAACGCGCCCGCAACGATCGCGCCGCGCGGAAGGCCCTGGATGAACGCGTGCAACCCGCGATCGATGCGGTAGGCCGCGAACGCGTAGAGCGCCACGCTCACGGCGAAAGTCGCAACGCTCTTCGCGTCGAACTTGCCGAATACACCCTCGGCCGCGGCGCCCGCGACCGCGATCGCCCACACGACGATCGCGGCGAAAAGGACCCGTGCGTTTTCCTCGTTCATTCGAAGGTTCATGGCAGTCCTCAAGCCAGGGGCGCGGGAGCCAGGTACGCCGAAGCCTCCCCGCGAGCGGGCGGCGGCGCGAATACGGTCCGGTTCTTCATGAAGTCGACGGCATCGGCGACGACGGAGGGATCGCGGAGGACGCGGCGATGCCCCAGCCCTTTCGTGCCCACGAATCCCGCGCCGCGCCAGGCGCGCGCGAGCGCGAGTCCGCTCGTGACCGGCACGTCGCGGTCGTCGGCGTCGTGCACGATGAGCGCCTGCGCGCCGACGCGGGCGATCCCTTGCGGCAGCTCGAAGGATTCCCAGCGATAGCCCAGGCGCGACTCGATGCGTTCCTGCATCGCACGGCGCACACGCTCGGGAATGCCGAGCTTGCGCGCGAAGTATCCCGAGTAGCGCTCCACCGAGGTGGGCGGCGCCACGAGCACCACGCGCACGTCGCGGCGCGTCTCGTTCAGCCACGCGGTCACCGCGGCGGCGCCGAGCGAATGCCCGATCATCCCGACGACCGGAGCGCCGTTCGCCTCGATCCCGGCCACGATCGCCGTGATGCCACGCATGAAGTGCACGATCGAAGAGTCGGTGCCATCGCTCGCTCCGTGCCCGATGTGGTCGAAGAGCACGACCTGGTAGCCCGCGTCGACGAGCGCCGGAACGAACGCGCGAAGCTGCGCGCCGCGCCCGCCCCAACCATGGGACAGCACGATCGCGGGGCGCGATGCGTCGCCGTAACGCCAGGCCGCGATGCGGCCGGTGCCCGACGAGACCGCGAAGCGCTTTCCTTTCGCGAGCGCCTCGAGCTCAGCCTGCGGAGGCGCGAAGCGCGGCGGCGTGGCGAAGATCCTCGCGGCCAGCTCCACCGCAACGGACGGAGCGAGCGCCGAGGTCACGGCAAGCCGCAGGCGTTGCCACGCGAACAGGACATAATTACGAACGTTCGTGCTATTCAGGCTGGCGGCGGAAGAGGCCATGCGGGAATTCCCTGGAGATCTAGCTGCGGTGGGATTCGACCAGGCGGTCGAATGCGGCGCGGGCGTGCTTGTTGGCGACGTCCGGCTCGAGCAGGAGCTCGGCGCGATAGAAGCCGAGGACGATGGACATGAATTCGAATGCGACTTGCGTGGCGTGGGTGCCGGGCTTCAACTCGCCGTTGTCGATGGCCATCTGAACCGCCTTGGCCAGCTCGCGCCCCACCTGTCTCTGCCGCTCGATCACCGCATCCCGCATGGGACCGGGCCTGTGGTCGTATTCGCGGCTCGCAGCGTCGATCGGACAACCGCCGGCGAGGCTCGCCCGCTTGGGCCACGACAGCCAGCCTTCGAAGAGCGCCCTCACCCGCTTCAGGCCGCGCGGCGCCTTGAGCGCCGGCATGAAGACCTGCTCGGTGAATTGGCGCGCCGCTTCATCCATGGCCGCCAGCTGCAGCTCGAGCTTGGAGCCGAAGTGCGCGAACAACCCGCTCTTCGACATGCCAGTCTTCTCCGCGAGCGTCCCGATCGTGAGCGACTCGAACCCGCTCTCGCTCGCCTGTTGCACGGCGGCGGCGAGGATCTGGGCACGCGTCTCTTCCCCCTTTGTGGAGGCGCGAAGCGAGGTGGCGGCGGCATTCATGGAGGCAGAATAGAACGATCGTTCGTTCCTGTCAAGCCCCTCCTGGGCCCCATCAACCGGCGGTCACGATCCGCTGGAAAGTCACAAGCATCCCGGCCGTCGCTCCCCAGATGAAGCGCTCGCCGTAAGGCATCGCCCAGTAGTTGCGCATGCGCCCCTTGAAGAACGCGCTCTCGTACCGGTGGTTGGCCGTATCGAGCAGGAATGCGAGCGGCACCTCGAAGACGTCGGCCACTTCGTGCGGATCGGGTCGATACGCGAGCGGCGGTTCGGCCCAGCCGACGATCGGCGTGACGCGGTAGCCGGTCGACGTGTGGTACTCGGGAAGGCGTCCGAGGATCTCGACGCGATTCGAGGCGAGCCCGATCTCTTCCTCGGCCTCGCGAAGCGCCGTGCGCTCGGGCGACTCGCCGTCCCCGTGGCTGCGCCCGCCGGGAAAGCTGATCTGTCCCGCGTGATCGGCAAGGTGCGCGGTGCGCTGCGTGAAGACGACCGTGGGATTGCCCGGATGGTCGACGACCAGCAACAGCACCGCCGCGGGCTTCGCGCCGAGCTGCGCGTTCGCGCTCTGGCGCTCGAGATCGTCGCCGGTGAGAAGGTCTTCCAGCCGCGGGCTCGTGGCGAGGCGCGATGCGATCTCGCTGCGGCCCGGCGTGAGCGCGCCCGGTGGGGCGATTGTCGTCATTGGAGAAATTATAAAAGGATATGATGGCGCCGCGATGATCCTGATCGACTACTTCCGCTCCTCCGCCGCGTACCGCGTGCGCATCGCGCTCAATCTCAAGGGCCTCGCCACCGAGCGGCGCTTCGTGCACCTGCGCAAGGGCGAGCAGCGCGATCCCGGCTACCTGGAGCTCAATCCCCAGGGGCTCGTTCCCACGCTCATCGACCGCGACACGGTCCTCACGCAATCGCTCGCCATCATCGAGTATCTCGACGAGACGCATCCCGAGCCGCCCTTGCTGCCCGGCGACGCGGAAGATCGCGCGTGGATCCGCTCCATCGCGCAATCGATCGCCTGCGACATCCACCCGATCGACAACCTGCGCGTGCTGAAGTATCTCGACAAGACGTTGCAGGTCGATGAATCGAAGCGCAACGACTGGTACGCGCACTGGATCCGCGTGGGCTTCGAGGCGATCGAGGCGCGGCTCGCCTCGCGCCCGGCGAGCCGATTCGCCTGCGGCGAAACGCCCACGCTCGCCGACATCTGCCTCGTGCCGCAGGTGGCCAATGCCGGGCGCGTGAAGCTTCCCATGGAGCCCTACCCGCGCATCGCCGCGGTCAACGCGGCCTGCCTCGCGCATCCGGCCTTCGACGCCGCCCGCCCCGAACGCCAGCCCGACGCCGAATAAGCCGCATCCGGCGGGAACTTTCCGGGCGTCTCACGGCAATACGGGTTGATAGCGACTCGAACAATGGCCATGCCTCCGGAAGATCTCCAGCCCGAGCTGGAACTCGTGCGGCGCATGAAGGGCGGAGACGAATCCGCCTTCGTGCACCTGTACCGTCGCCACCGCGACGGCGTGTTCCGCCTCGCGTTGATGTATTCCGGATCGCACGCCACCGCCGCCGACGTGACCCAGGACGCCTTCATCCATTTCATCTCCCATCCCGCGCAGTACGACGCGACGCGCGGAACGCTCGCCGCGTGGCTCTGCGGAATCGCGCGCAACCTCGCGCGCAAGGCGGCGGGCTGGCGCGAGCAGGCGACGGACCCGGATGCGCTCGCCGACGATACGGCGCTGCACGAATCCCGCATCGACCACGACACCCCGCTCGAGCGTGTGCTGCGGGGCGAGGCCGCGGAGCACGTCCGCCGCGCGATCGATTCACTCGCGCCCCACTATCGCGATGTCCTCATCCTCTGCGAGCTGTCGGAGCTTTCCTATGCGGAAGCCGCGCACGTGTGTGGCATCGACATCGGAACCGTGCGCTCGCGCCTTTCGCGCGCCCGCGCGCGGCTCGCGCAAATCCTCGCGCCGTACCGGGAAGGCGCCAAGGAGGCCGTGACATGACCCAGGACACCTTGCTGGACCTCAAGCTGGACGAGCTTCGCAGCGGGCTTTCGGCGGTCCATGCGCCCGATTCGCTCGAAGGAGCGCTCGTCGCGAAATTCCGCTCGCGCCCGCAGCGACCGCGCCTCTGGTGGATGCCACCCCTCGCGCTCGCCGCGACGATCGCGCTCGCGAGCTGGATCGTGCGCGGCCCCGTGCCCGCCAACGAGGGCATCGTCTCCCTTGCGCCCACCACGATCGACAGCGATCCGCCGTTCCTCGCGCTGCGCCCGCTCGCGAGCATCTCGAAGGAGACCGGCGCCCGCGTGGTTTCCTCAGAGTTCCCGCGCGCGATGCTCGCCGACTGGGGACTGCCCGTGTCGCCCGAGCGCGCGGGTGAGCCCGTGCGCGCGGAGATGCTCTATTCGGCCCGCGGCGAGCCCCTCGCCGTGCGCCTGCTCAACTGACCCGAAGAGGACTTCCATGAAAAGACTGCGCATCTTCGCCGCCATCGCCGCCGCAACCGCGCTGCCCGCGCTCGCCGGACAGCACCGCGGCGATCCCACGTTCGACTACGCCTTCTCGTTCGACGTCGACGACATGGTCGCCGACGCGCAATCGGCGCAGAAGGAAGGCGAGCAATGGCGCGAGTACGGCGAGCGGATGCGCGAGTGGGCGGAGCAATTCTCTTCCGACCTGCAGGGCTCGCTCGCGCTCACGTTCTCCGACCGCGTGGGCCGCGGCAAGGTCGTGAAGGGCGCGCCCTACAGCGCCGACGTGGTGAGCGAGACCAACAAGACGCTCTCCGACGGCAACGTGATCTCGCACAAGCGCGTGAACAAGGTCTATCGCGACGGCGAGGGGCGCACGCGCCAGGAGACGTATCGCGACGGAGAGCTTCGCTCCGTGTACATCTCGGATCCCGTCGCCGGCGTGAGCTACACGGTGCTGCCGAAGAACAAGGTCGCCGTGAAAACGACGAAGGGCTCCACGCCCCGGCCGGAAGGCGCCTCGGGCGAGATCCGCGTCGATCGCAACAAGCAGGTGATCATCGTCGACAACGACGGCCAGCCGGGAGCGCGCGAAGAGGTGCGCGTGAGGGTGATCAGCAGCGACGAGGACCTGCCGGCGCCGCCCGTCCCGCCCGTCCCGCCCGTACCCGCGGTGCCGCCGGTTCCTCCCGCGCCGGACTTCGATTTCCAGATGACGCCGATGCCCGGGATTCCCTCGATGCATTTCGAGAGCACCGCGCACCTGGGCAGGGGAGTCACGACGAAGCTTGCCGCTAAGGAGATCGAGGGCGTGAAGGCCGAGGGCACGCAGACCCTGTGGACGATTCCCGCCGGCCAGATCGGCAATCGCGCGCCCATCAACGTCACGCGCGAAACGTGGACGTCGCCCGATCTCCAGGTGACGCTCATGTCGCGCTACAACGATCCGCGCAGCGGAGAGTCGATCTACAAGCTCGCGGGCATCAAGCGCGCCGAGCCTTCGCCCGATCTTTTCAAGGTGCCGGAAGGATTCACCGTGAAGACGCGGAGCCACACTCCGATGGCCGCGCCGCCTGCGCCGCCTGCGCCACCGGCTCCCGGCGCGCCCGCGCCCCGGGCGCGCGGCTGAAGGGGGCATAATCGGTCCTTTCCTTCACGAAGGGACCGAAATGGGCAGGGGCGACAAACGCAGTTTCAAGGGCAAGGTGTTCCGGCACAGCTTCGGCAAGACCCGTCCGCGCAAGAAGAAGGCCGCGGCACCGAAGAAGAAGTAGCTAGAAACGCGATCCCGGCTGCTCGAGGAACTCGGTTTCCTCGGGCGTGCTCTCGCGTCCGAGGATCGCGTTGCGATGCGGGAAGCGGCCGAAGCGCCGGATCACGGCCTCGTGCTTCTCGGCCCACTGCGTGAGGCCCTTCGTCTCCGGAAACGCCTCGAGCGACTTCATGCGGTCGATCGCGTAGCGCTGGTCGTCGAGGTCCTCGCTGTGCTCGAACGGCATGTAGAGGAACATTCGCTCGCACGGCATGAGCTTCGCCTCGTCGCCCCTCGCGATCGCCTCGCGGCAACACTCGCGCGCGTGGGCATCCTGCGCGAACGCGCGAGGATCGTCGCGGAAGAGGTTTCGCGAGAACTGGTCGAGGACGATCACGAGGGCCAGCATCGAGGCCGTGTCGCTTCTCCAGGGTTCGATCTCGCGGCGCGAGGCCTGGGCGTGCAGCTCGCCGAATCGGTCGCGGATCTTCGCGTCGAACTTTTCGTCCTTGCGGAACCACTCCGCGCGCGCCGCGCCGCGGGATTCCTTCGGGCCGAACCAGAAATCGAGGACTTCGCCGGCGGAAGGGTGGAACAACTGCCCCGTCATGGATTCGTCCGCCCCTACGGACAATCGCCCTGGGGGCAGCGGTTCACCTCGACGGACACGTGCATGAGCGTGGGAACGCACGCCAGCCGCTCGCGATAGACCGCGGGCGGTTGCGGGTTGTCCGCGACGACCGTGAGCACCGCCGCGTGGCTCGCGCGCCCCACGCGCCAGACGTGGAGATCCGCGATCACGGCATCGCCATCGGTCTCCACCGCCGCGCGGATCTTCTCCACGAGCGGCGCGTCCATCTCGCGGTCGAGCAGGATCCGCGACGACTGGCCGATGAGGCCCACGGACCACCACGCGACGACGCCCGCGCCCACGAGGCCCATCACCGGATCGAGCCAGCCGATGCCCAGCCAGAGCCCGGCAGCCAGCGCGATGATCGCGAGCACCGACGTGACGGCATCCGCGAGCACGTGGACATAGGCCGAGCGCAGGTTGAGGTCGTGGTGCTTCTCGTCGGCGTGTTCGTGATGTTCGTGATGCGCGTGATCGTGGCCATGATGATCGTGATGCGCATGGTCCTCGTGACCGTGCTCGTGGTGCCCATGCCCGTGATCGTGTCCGTGGTGATGGTCGTGGCCCGCGCCCAGCACCAGCGCCGAAGCGAGGTTCACGACGAGGCCGAGGACCGCGATCCCCAGCGCCGGCGCGAACGCGATGGCCTCCGGCGTGATGAGGTGCAGCACCGACTCGACGATCATCGCGATCGCCACGACGGCGAGTAGCAGCGCGCTCGAGAAGGCGCCGAGGACCTCGATCTTCCAGGTGCCGAACGCGAAGCGCTCGTCCTTCGACCACTGGCGCGCGAGCAGGTAGGCGATGCCCGCGATCCCGAGCGCGATCACGTGCGTGGCCATGTGCCAGCCGTCGGCGAGCAGCGCCATGGAACCCGTGACCATGCCGGCGACGATCTCGACCACCATCACGATCGCCGTGATCGCGACAACCACCCAGGTGCGTTTCTCCGCGCCGGGATTGCCGGGATCGTAGGCGTGGCTGTGCCGGAAAAGGGAGAGGTCGTGGGCCGCCATGACTGTTATTTTAATCCCCCCGCGCTTTCGCGAGCCTGAGCGCGTTCGCGACCACGGACACGGAGCTCAGGCTCATCGCCGCGGCCGCGATCATCGGCGAGAGCAGCCACCCCGTGAACGGATAGAGCACGCCCGCGGCGATCGGAACGCCGATCGCGTTGTAGACGAGGGCGAAGGCGAGGTTCTGCTTCATGTTGGCGACTGTCGCTTCCGAAAGGTCGCGGGCGCGCGCGATCGCCCCGAGATCGCCCTTCACCAACGTGACGCCGGCGCTCTCCATCGCAACGTCCGTCCCGGTGCCCATCGCGATGCCGACGTCGGCCTTCGCGAGCGCCGGCGCATCGTTGATGCCGTCGCCGGCCATCGCGACCCTGTATCCCTTGCCCTGCAATCGCGCGACCAGCGCGAGCTTGTCGGCCGGGCGGAGGTCGCCGTGAACTTCGTCGATCGCGAGCTTCGCCGCGACCGCTTTCGCGGTTGCGAGGCCGTCGCCGGTCGCCATGACGACGCGGATGCCCGCCTCGCGCAGCTTCCGGAGCGCCGCGGGGGCCGATTCGCGAATCGGATCCGAGACCGCGACGAACCCTTCGAGGCGTCCACCGATCGCGACATGCATCACGCTCGCGCCTTCCGCACGCAGCGCCTCGACGCTCGACAGCGCGGTCGACGTGTCGATTCCGTTCTCGATCATGAACATCGTGTTGCCGAGCAGGATCGAGCGGCCATCGATCGCGCCGCGCACGCCTTGTCCCGGGATCGACTGGAAATCCGCGGCCTTCGACAAGGCGAGATTCCGGCGCCGCGCTTCCGCGACGATCGATTCGGCCAGCGGATGCTCGCTCGCCTGGTCGAGGCTCGCCGCGACGCGCAGCGTCTCGTCGGAGCTGGCCGAATGAAACGCGGGCCTGCCCGCGGTGAGCGTGCCGGTCTTGTCCACCACGAGCGTGTCGATCGTGCGAAGCCTCTCGATGGCTTCGGCGTCGCGAAAGAGCACGCCGCCCGCGGCCCCGCGGCCCATGGCGACCATGATCGACATCGGCGTCGCAAGCCCGAGCGCGCAAGGGCACGCGATGATGAGCACGGACACCGCGTTCACGAGCGCGTGGAGCCAGCTCGGGTCCGGACCCAGCAATCCCCAGGCGAGGAACGTGAGGGCCGCGATCGCCGCCACCGCGAGCACGAACCAGTACGAGACCGAATCGGCGAAGCCCTGCATCGGCGCCCGCGAGCGTTGCGCCTGTGAGACGAGTTGCACGATCTGCGCGAGCATCGTGGCCGAGCCGACCTTGTCGGCGCGCATCGCGAAGCTCCCGTTGCCGTTCACGGTTCCCCCGGTCACCGGGTCGCCGGATGATTTCTCCACCGGGATCGCTTCGCCCGTTAGCATCGATTCGTCGACGTTCGAGTGGCCGTCGACCACGGAACCATCGACGGGAACCTTCTCGCCCGGCCGCACGCGAAGACGATCGCCCACCTGCACCTGCGAGAGCTCGACGTCCTCCTCGCCTCCGTCCACGCGAATGCGCCGCGCCGTTCGCGGCGCAAGCCCCAGCAATGCGCGGATCGCCGCGGAGGTCCTCGAGCGCGCGCGAAGCTCGAGGAGCTGCCCCATGAGCGTGAGCGAAACGATGACGGCCGCGGCTTCGAAATAGACGGCATCGCCGCCGGCGAACGTGGCGGCGACGCTGTACGCGTATGCGGCGATCACGCCCGTGCCGATGAGCGTCCACATGTTCGGATTGCGCGTGCGGATCGATGCGGCCCAACGCTGCAGGAACGGCCAGCCGCCCCAGAGCACCACGGGGGTCGCGAGCAGGAACTGGATGGTTTCCCCCCCGAAGCCGCCCATCGCGAGGACGAACGTCGCGACCGTGAACGGAAGCGTCCACCAGAAGCGCCTGCGGAAATCCACGAGCTCGGGATTCTCGCCCTCCTCGAGCGACGGCATCTCGGGCTCGAGCGCCATGCCGCACTTGGGACAGGTGCCCGGACCTTGCTGGCGGATCTCGGGGTGCATGGGACAGGTGTAGACGCCGTCGCCCGCGAGCGCCGGCCGTACGCCCGCCTTCGCGGGCGTGACACCGTCGGAGTATTTCTTCAGGCACCCGGCACAGCAGAAGTAGTAGGTCTCGCCGTCGAACGCGAAGCGGTGCGGCGAACCGCGCGACACCGTCATGCCGCAGACGGGGTCGATCGCGTCGACGGCGTGGCTCATCGAGTGGCGCCCGAGAGGTCGTCCAGGATCGGGCAATCGGGACGCTCGTCGCCGTGGCAGTGGCTCGCGAGGCGCTCCAGCGTGCGCTTCATGGCATGCATCTCCGCGATGCGCGCGTCCAGGTCGGCCACGTGCTTCATTGCGAGCCGCTTCACGTCCGCGCTCGCGCGCCGCCGGTTGTTCCAGAGGCCCAGCAGCGCCGCGATCTCCTTCATCGAGAATCCGAGCTCGCGCGCCCGGCGCACGAAACGAAGCACGTGGATGTCCGCGTCGCGATAGTGCCGGTAACCCGAAGGGCTTCGCGCGGCCTTCGGCACCAGGCCGATCTCCTCGTAGTGGCGGATCATCTTCGCGGAGACGCCGGAGGCCACGGCGGCTTCGCCGATCGTGAGAGGAATGGGGGTCATGCCTGGGATCCTCCACCTTCCCACCATGGGAAGGTCAAGCGTTGACTTTACCACCATGGGAAGGTTCACACTGGGGCCATGAAGACGTCCATCCCCGCGCTCGCCCTTGCCCTTGCCCTCGCCGCGTCCACCCCGGCCATCGCCATGGAAAGCATGGATGACATGGAGGGCGTGATGATGCAATCGGGCGACTGGCACCTCATGGCCCATGGATGGGTGAACGCCGTCTACGACAACCAGGGCGGGCCGCGCGGCGACCACGACACGTTCTCCAACAGCATGTTCATGGGAATGGCTTCGCGGCCGCTGGCGGCGGGATCGCTCGAGCTGCACGCGATGCTCTCGCTCGATCCGGCCATGGGCAAGGGCGGCTATCCCCTCCTCTTCCAGACCGGCGAGACCGCGGACGGCGTGACGACGCTCGTCGATCGCCAGCATCCGCACGATTTCTTCATGGAGCTTTCCGCGGCGTACTCGCAACCGCTCGGCGACTCGGGAAGCGTTTCCATCTATGGCGGCCTTCCCGGCGAGGCGGCGCTCGGCCCTCCCTCGTTCATGCATCGCTTCTCGGGCATGCGCATTCCCGAAGCGCCGCTCACGCATCACTGGCTCGACTCCACCCACGTCACGATGGGCGTGGTGACGCTCGCGGCGACACAAGGTCCCATCACCGTCGAAGCATCGGCGTTCAACGGCCGCGAGCCCGACCAATTCCGCTGGAACATCGAGACGCGCGCTTTCGATTCATGGTCGGCGCGTGCCACGTGGAATCCCACGGCGGCGCTTTCGATGCAGGCGAGCTATGGATACCTCGCGAGCCCCGAGGAGCTCGAGCCCGACTTGTCCGTTCGCCGCACCACGATCTCCGCGATCTATACCACCGACCTCGCGGGCTCGAAGTGGGGCACGACGCTCGCGTGGGGGAGAAACGACAAGCGCGACCCGGAACACGAACGCAAGCTCGACGGATGGCTCCTCGAATCGGCACTCGAGCTCACGCCGCAGCACACGGTCTTCGCGCGGGCCGAGCAGGTGAACAACGACGAGCTCTTCGCCGTACCCGATCCGCGCGCCGGCCAGGCGCTCAAGGTGGGCAAGCTATCCGTGGGGTACATCTACGATTTCACGCGGACCGGCCCGTTGCGCTGGGGCATCGGCGCCCTCGCGAGCGCGTTCCGCGTGCCCGCGGAGGCCGTGCCGGCCTATGGCGCGCATCCTGGCGCCTACATGGTGTTCCTGCAAGTTCGCCTTTGACTACTTCGGCGACGGCTCGGGCGCCTGGGGTTTCGGCGCGAAGATCGAAGGCGGCAGGGTGAGCGGCGGCTGGGAGATCACCGGTTCCGCGGGCGCCGAAGCAGGAGCGGCTTCGGCAGTGGGTGCGGTCGTGGACGCAGGCGCGGAGGCCGGCGGCGCCGATGGCGCGACCGCGGCCTCGGTCATCTGCCACATCAGGAACGAGTAGATGTCGGCGAGCTCTTCGTCGCGCTGCGCGCGCGTGACACCGCCGCCGTATCCCGCCTCGGGATCGACGCGAAAGAGCACGGGCTTGCCGCTGGTGCTCGCGGACTCGAGACGGGCGACCAGCTTGGCGCCTTGCCATGGAGCGACGCGCGAGTCGTTCAAGCCCGTCGTGACGAGCACCGCCGGATAGGGCGTGCCGTCCCTTACGTAGTGGAGCGTGGACATCATGCGAAGCTGGTCGTGGCCCGCGGCCGTTGAAACGGATCCGAACTCCGGCACCGCGGCCGCGCCCGTCGTCATCGCCTCGAGCCGCATCATGTCGGCCAGGGGCGAACGCAGCACCGCGGCCGCGTAGAGATCCGGGCGGCGAACGAGCGCTCCGCCGACGGCGATGGCGCCGGCGCCCGTGCCGATGATCGCGAGCTTGCGCGGGCTCGTGAATCCATACTTGATGAGGTAATCCGATACCGCGACGAAGTCCGCGATCGTCGTGGCCTTTCCCGCGCCATAGCCGGCCTCGCGCCACGTCTCCCCGTATTCGCCGCCCCCGCGCACGTGCGCGACCGCGAGAATGCCGCCACGCTCGAGCCACGCGAGGCGCGTCGCGTCGAATACCGGGGTGAGCGATGTCCCGAAGCTTCCGTATCCCTCGAGCAGCGTCGGGTTCTCCCGCGTAAGCGTGGTGCTCTTTCGATAGATGAGCGTCACCGGAATCTTCGTGCCGTCCGATGCGGGCGCGTAGAGCCGCACCTCGTCCATGGTGTCGAATTCCGCGGCGGGCGGCGTCGGAGGCTGCAGGTGCGTGGCCTGCGCTTCGCCGTGCGTATCGATCTCGACGATGGCGGGAGGCTCGATCCAGCCCTGGATGCGCAGCAGCGCGCCGGGAATGCGGGGGTTGGCCACGAGCTGCGCGATCGACGTGTCGAACGGCGTGCGCACGTATTCCGCGGTCTTCGTGTTGCCGAGGAGCGAGATCGCCACGCGCTCGAGGCGGTCGATCCCCGCGACCATCGTTCGCAGGTAGATCGCGTCGCGCGCGATTGCCACCGTGCGGATCACGGAATCGCCCTGCGGGATCGCGACCTTCGCCGTATCGAGGTCCTTGCCGCCTTTCAGCCGCAGCACCTTGCGCCGCGGCGCTCCCTGGTGGCTGAGCAGGAAGAGGTCGTCGCCGGAACCCACGATGGAGAGGATCTCGTCCTGGTATCCGACGATCTTGCGCCAGCGCGGCTTCGCATCCGCGAGGTCGCGAAGGTCGGTCACGTGCACGGCGATCTCGCGCCGCACGCCGTCGCGCGCGATCGCATAGGCGTAGCGCGATTCCGGCGGGATGTAGATCGATGGGCGATCGAATTCGGGCACGTCGCGCGCGCCGCCCACGCCGGGCGCGAACACGATCTCGTCCTTCGAGGCGTCCCGGCCGAGCACGTGTCGATAGACGCGAATGTTCGCCAGGCGCTTCTGGTCGGGGCCGGCTTCGGGAACGCGCGGATAGAAGAAGGATCGGCCATCGGGATGCCACGCGAGCCCGTCGCCGAAGCGCGCGCGGTCGATCTCGATCGGAAGGTCAGACGCGCCTTCGACCGAGATCACGCGAAGGACGGAGTCCTCGCTGCCGCCGCGCGATACGCCGTAGGCCACGTGGCGCGCGTCGGGAGACGGCACGAACCAGTCGATGGAGGCCGCGCCCGCTCCGGCGCGCGCGAAGCGCGACGGATCCACGAGCACGCGCTCGGGCGCGCCGGGCTTCTCGCGAAAGCAGAGGACCGGCACGGGGTCCTTGCCCGCGCGGCGCAGGTAGAAGATGCGCGGAGTATTGGTCGCGGCGAGCGCCGTCACCTCGGGCGAGGCGGCCGAAAGTGCCCGGATGCGATCGAGCATCGCGGCGCGTCCCGGGAGTTTGTCGAGCGTGGCGCGCGCACGGGCGCCCTCTTCCCGGAAGAAGGCCTGGGTCTCGGGACGCGAGGCGTCCTCGAGCTCGCGCAGGGGCTCCTCGGGATTCGCGGCGGGAATCGCCGCGGGAGCCGGTGCGGGAGTCGACGCGGGAGCCGGTGCGGGAGCCTGGGCTTTGGAGCCGAGCGCGGTGGCCGCGACGAATGCGCCGATGAAGGTTGCGAGTCTCATGTCGTGGCGAATTGCAGCGCGGCGAGGCGCGCGTAGAGGCCGTTTTCCGCGACCAGCGACGCGTGGTTGCCGGTGGCCACCACGCGCCCGTGATCGAGGACCACGATCCGGTTGGATGATTTAACGGTCGCCAGGCGGTGCGCGATGACGAGCGTCGTGCGCCCGCGCATGAGGCGCTCCAGCGCGAGCTGCACCGCCTTCTCGCTTTGCGCGTCGAGCGAACTCGTCGCCTCGTCGAGCAGCAGGATCGCGCGGTTGGCCAGGATTGCGCGGGCGATTGCGATGCGCTGCCGCTGGCCGCCGGAGAGTTTCACGCCGCGCTCGCCGAGCGGCGCATCGAGTCCCCGGGGGAGCTCCGACACGAATTCGAGCGCGTTCGCCATCTCGAGCGCGTCGCGAACCTCGCCCTCGCTCGCTTCGGGGCGCCCATAGCGCACGTTGTCGATCACGCTCGCGGCGAAGATGACCGGCTCCTGCGCGACCACCGCGACGTGGCGGCGAAGCTCGCGCGGGTCGGCTTCGCGCGCATCCACGCCGTCGATGCGGACACGCCCCGACGTGGGATCGTAGAAGCGCAGCAAGAGCTGGAATACGGTGGTCTTGCCCGCGCCCGAGGGTCCCACCAGCGCCACGACCTCGCCTGGATCGACGCGAAGCGAGAACCCGTTGAGCGCCGCCACGTCCGGGCGCGATGGATAGTGGAAGGTGACGTCCTCGAAGGCGACGCGGCCTTGCGCGGGCACGGGCATCGCCACGGGATGGCCCGCCGCGCGGATATGCGGTTGCGTCGCGAGCAGCTCCAGAAGGCGCTCCGATGCGCCCGCCGCGCGCTGGATCTCGCCGTAGACTTCGGCCAGCACGAAGGTCGCGTTGGCGACGATCACGGCGAAGAAGATGAAGGCCGTGAGACCGCCCACGGAAAGGCGGCCTTCGAACACGTCGTGGGCCCCGACCCAGAGAAGCAATCCCACGGCGCCGAACGCAAGAACGATCACGGTCGCGATAAGCCGCGCGAGGTAGCTCGTGCGTTCCACCGACGCGCCGAAGACCGCCTCCACGCGCGCCGCGAAGCCTTCGCTCTCGAGTTTCTCGTGCGCGAAAGCCTGCACCGTGCGGATCTCGTGCAATGTCTCGTCCACGTGGCTGGTCACGTCGGCCACGCGGTCCTGGACCACGCGCGAGAGCTTGCGCACGCGCAGGCCCAGGATGCCGATCGGCAGGAGCACTACCGGCATGCACGCGAGCGCGAGCAGCGTGAGCTTCACGCTCGTGAAGAAGAGCATCACGACACAGCCCACCATCGTGATCCCCATCCGCAACGCGTACAGGAACGTCCCGCCCATCACCGCCTCGATGAGCGTCACGTCGTTGGTCACGCGCGAGGCGACCTCGCCGGTGCGCGATTCCTCGTAGAAACCCGGGGAGAGCGTGAGCAGGTGGTCGTACACCTTGCGGCGCAGGTCGGCGGTGAAGCGCGCGCCGATCCAGTAGACGTTGTACACGCGAAACCAGGTGAGGATGCCGAGCGTCGCGATGAGCGCAGCCATCGTGGCGAGCGTCAGGTCGAGCATGTCCTCCCGCCCGTGCGCGAAGCCCTCGTCGACCACGAACTTCAGGCCCTGCCCGATGGCGAGCACCATCCCGGCGGACAACACGATCGCCACGAAGGCGACCGTGATGCGGCCGCGATACGGAAGGAGCAGGCGGAAAAGCGGGAGCAGCCTTCCCAGGACTAGCCGCCCCGCTTCACGTTGGGCCGCCCGACCGTGCCGGTGATGGAGAACACGCCACGGTCCTGGGCGACCTGCGAGCGGATCTCGAGGTTGAGGTGCCCGTTGAGATTGCTCTTCGCGTCGATGTCCAGCGCACCGTTGCCGCGCAGCACGCCGCTCTGGAAGACGAGCGACTTGTACGAGACGTTGTGGCTCGCGGCGGACATCTCGCCGTTGAACTCGATGAACTTGGTGACGCCCGCACGCTGGCCCGCCGCGTCCGACTGCATCACCGCCACGAGGTCGACGTTGCTCACGCTGCCGTCGGCGATGTGGAACTTGCCCTGGCCGCGCGGGTTCGAGAACAGGCTCGCGAGATCCGGGCCGTCGGTGGCGAAGCTGAAGTTGCCATCGAGCTTGCCGGTGACCGAGACGTCCTTCGTGAAGTTGGAGACCAGCTCCTTCGCATCGATCTTGGCGAGCGAGAGGTCGCTCTCCATCTTCACCCCGGATGTCCAGTCGACATGCAGGGTCCCGTTCACCTTGCCCTCGAGCGTGGTCGCCTCGAACTCGGGCACCGTGATCTCCTTGCCGGCGATCGTGCCCTTGATCGAAGCGTCGCTCACTTCCTTCGAGATGCCGAGCTGCGGCGTCCAGTGGCGCGCGTTGAACTCGAAATCCATGCCCTTCTCGGCGGGCTTGAGCGTCACGTTCCAGCCGTTCGGGGAGTTCAGGTAGGCGCGCTGCAAGGCACCGTCCTTCCCGAAGGAAAGGTTGGCGTCGAACGGCTCGAGGTCGGGCTTCACGTCCATCTTCACGTTGCGAAGCTTGATCGTGGCGATCGAGCCCACGCTGCTCTTGCCCTCGGTGGCGCCCCATCCGGGAATGCGGCGCACGGCCTCGTTGCTGATCGTCACGTTGTCCAGCTCGATCGAGTTGATCGAGACGCGCTCGGAAAGCAGCGTCATGAGATCCAGGTAGATGCGGCCGGTCGACGCCTTGGCATCGAGGAGCTTGCCCACCGCGACGTTCTCCACGCGCAGGTGCGGCGTGGGCACGAGGCGGAAGGTGAGAGAGGCGATCGACACGTCGTCGTGGAGCCACGCACCCAGCGATTGCTCGATCTTCACTGCGACGTTTCGCAGCGGGATCACGTGCAGCAAACCGACGGCGACGACGAACGAGATCACCAGCGAGATGACGATGGTCTTGAAGAGTCCCTTGCGCCGGCCGCGACGGCCGCGGCGTGCCCTGGGCGAATCGTCGGGCGCCACCTCGTCGGGCTCGACCTTCGTGCGCAGGATGTCGGCGATCTCGCGCGCCTTGCGCGCCTGCTCCGCACGCAGGCGCTCGTCTTCGTCCTTCTCGGCCTGCTCCTTCGCGGCGATGTACGCCTTGGCCTGGGCCTTGCCCTCGATCTCGGCGCGCTTGGTCATGTCGCCTTCGATCTCGGCCTGCACCTTCGCGCGCGTGTCCTCCGCGATCGTCTCGCGTGCGCGCGCTTCGATGCGCGCGCGAGCCTCGGCCTCCTGCTTCGCCTTGCGCTCGGTCTCGATCGTCTCCTGCAGCTCGCGGTGACGCTTGTCGGCTTCCTCGGCCTCGATCTTCGCGCGGGCCTCGGCTTCGTACTTCGCGCGGCGCTCCGCTTCCACGCGCTTCTCGACTTCCGCGCCCTCGCGGGCCCGCGCTTCGGCTTCTTCCTGCGCGCGCGCCTGGGCTTCACGGGCGCTACGCGCCGAGGCTTCCGCCTGCTCCCGGAGCTTGCGCGCCTCCGCTTCGGCCTGCGCCCTGATGCGTTGCGCTTCCTCCTGGGCCTTCTGCGCGGCGGCGGTCGCCGCGACAGCACGCGCTTCGGCCTCCTGGCGCAGCTTCGTTTCCTTCTCGGCGCGGGCACGCGAATCGGCCTCGGCCTTGGTGCGCGCCTCCATCTCGGCCTTGTGGATCGTCTCGCGCTCCTCGCGCAGGCGCTCCTCGAGCTCCGCCTTCGCCGCGAGCTTGGCTTCCTCGAGGATCTGCGCGCGCATCTCGTCGCGCGACTTCTCCTCGACCTCGTTGCGCAGGAGGTCTTCCATCTCCGAGCGGATGCGCAGCTCGATCTCCTCCTTCATCCGCGCCTTCATCGCGGCATCGGCCTGGCTCGCCTCGGCAGCCTGCTTCTTCGCGGCCTCCTCGGCCGCGGCGCGCGCCTGCGCCATCGCCTTGGCTTCGGCTTCCGCGCGGGCCCTCGCTTCGGCGAGCGCCTTGGCTTCCTTCTCCGCACGCACGCGGGCCTCTGCGAGCTTGCGTCCCTCTTCCTCTTCCTTCGCCTTCTGCTCGGCGGAGAGCTTGGCCTGCTGCGCTGCGAGCGAGGCCTTGCGCGCGGCCTCCTCGCGCATCTTCGCTTCGACTTCAGCCCTGGCGCGCTCCGAGGCTTCCTTCGCTCGCTGCGCCTGCTCCATCGCCTTCGCCTCGGCCTCGACGCGCGAACGCGCTTCCGCTTCGGCCCGGGCCTTCGCCTCGGCTTGTTCCTTCGCCTTGGCGGTGGCAGCGACCTGCGACGCGGTGGCGGCCTTGCGCGCCGCGTCGGCCTTTTCCTGCTGCTTCACCAGCTCGCTGATGTCGTTGGCGGCACCGGCCACGACGCGCTGCGTCGCCGCCGGCATCTTGCCCGGAGCCGTGAAGTCGAAATCGTCCTCGCCCGCGAACGGATCGGCTTCTTCCTTGCGGACCTGGAAGACGCGTGCGAACCCGTCCTTCGCGAGCGTGTTGAGGGCCTTCGTGAGGGAGGGCGCGTCCATGTCGGCCTTCTCCATGATCTGGCCGAAATTGGACTTTCCGTCGATCAGCTTGAGGACCTTCATCAGGTCCTTCGAAAGCGATGCGGATTTCTGGTTGACCTGCGTGATGCCCTTGGCGGTCTTGGTGTAAACCGTCGTCTTGTCCACTCGATTCCCCGGGCGAAGGCGTGATGCCGAGGGGCAATAATGGCATGAATTCAGCACCTTGAAAAATGAACTCGTAACGAGCCACGGCCGGGCCATTCGGTGATAGGGTCGCAACCTTGCGACAGCCTGAAAGGCCGCTCGATGGGTGGGTTCCGTTTCACCGCGCTCTGCGCCGCCGCCGCCCTCTCGGCGCCGGCGTTTTGCCAGGACTTGCCCGCGCGAACCGGACGCATCGCATTCATCGAGGGCGCGACCTCGATCCAGCGCTCTCCGGAAACTCCCTGGGAGGTCGCTGCGATCAACATGCCGCTTACTGCAGGCGATTCCATCTTCACCGAGCCGGGGGCGCGCGCCGAAGTCCGCGTGAGCGCCACGGCGATCCGGCTCGCCGAGGGCACCGAGCTCGAGGTGCGGCGCGTCGACGATGACCGCTTCGAGGCGAACGTCGCGAGCGGAACGGCGAACGTGCGCCTGCGTTTCGCGCGACGCGGCGAACGCTTCGTCTTCGCGACGCCGCAAGCGGTGTTCGTTCTCGACGCCGAGGGAGCGTATCGCGTCGACTACGATCCCGTCGTCGACGAGTCGCGCCTCTCGGTGATGAGCGGCTCGGCGCACATCGAGGGCGGACCCGGCAACGTCGTCGTGCCCGCGGGACGAAGCCTCAGGCTCGCCGGTGGAACCGAACCGTCGTACGGACTCGAGAGCATTCCCGATGAAGACGACTTCGACCACTGGGCCCGTTCCCGCGATGCGGGATGGAGCGACGCATCCTCGCGCCGCTATGTCTCGCCGTACATGACGGGATACGAGGATCTCGACGCCAACGGCCAATGGTCCGCCGATCCCGACTACGGAACGGTGTGGACGCCCTCCCGTGTCGATCCCTCGTGGTCACCTTATAGCGATGGGCGTTGGGCGAACGTGCAGCCATGGGGATGGACGTGGATCGACAACGCGCCCTGGGGCTACGCGCCATTCCACTATGGCCGCTGGGTCTATGTGCGCAATCGTTGGGCGTGGTGTCCGGGCCGGCGCACCGATCTCCCGGTCTACGCGCCCGCGGTCGTCGGCTGGACCGGAACGGGAACGGCGGGGCCCTCGGCATCGGGGTGGTATCCGCTCGCGCCGTGGGAGCGTCTGCAGCCCTGGTATCGCGCGACGCCTGCGCAAGTCGATCGCGTGAATGTGGCCGTCCGCGATCGCACGCCTCCGCGCGACTGGAAAGGGCCGCCCGACGGATGGCGCACCTGGAATCGCGACCATGCGACGCGCACGGTGGCCCACGAAACGTTCCCGCCACACGCGGCGATGCCGAACGCGCAGCATCGTCAGCCACCGCGCCCGCAACAACAACAGCAGAAGGAGCCGCAGCCGAAGCAGCCGGCGCAGCAAGCAAAGCCGCCCGCGCAGCCGGCGCGGGCCGCCGAGAGGGAAAAGGAAAAAGAGAAGTAGCGCCGCGTTACCTCAGAAGCACCATTTGAAGCTGAGGAAGTACACCATCATGTCGGGCGTGAGGTAGCCGCGGAATATCGCCCACGACGCAGCCGCGAACGCGCAGAGGCCGACGAAGACCCACGTCGCCTGGCGCGTGCGCGGATTCATCTCACGCGGCGGCCGGCACGGGACGCGCGATCGGGCGCTCGTTGATCGGCGCGCACACGATCGCCGCGAATACGCCGAGGCCGATCGAGATCCACCACGCGAGGTCGTAGCTGCCCAGGCGCGTGAAGATGAGCCCTCCCACCCACGCGCCGAGGAATCCGCCGATCTGGTGGCCGAAGAAGACGGCGCCCGAAAGCATCGACACGTGCTTGAGGCCGTAGATCTGCGCGACCAGCCCGTTGGTGAGCGGCACGGTCGACAGCCACAGCACACCCATTGAAAACGCGAAGACGTAGAGCGTCGCGGGAGACTTCGGCGCGAGCAGCAGCGCGAGGATCGCGAGCGAGCGAAGCCCGTAGATCCACGTGAGGATCCATTTCTTGCTCACGCGGCCGCCGAGCCATCCCGCGCCGTACGAGCCGAAGATGTTGCCGAATCCGATGAGGGCGAGCGCCGTCATGCCGACCGCGGGAGACAGACCCGAGTCCTGCACGTAGCTCGGCAGGTGCAGCGCGATGAACGCCGTGTGCGCGCCGCAGACGAAGTAGCTCCAGAAGAGGAAGTGGAACGAACGTTGTCCGAGCGCCTCGCCGAACGCCTCGGAGGCCGTCTGCTGCGACGCCTGGGGAGCGGCCGCCTGCCGCCCCGAAAGGCCCGCAGAAAGCGGAATGATGAGCGCGACAGTCGCGGCGAGCGTGAACAGCGCCGCGTACCAGCCGATTCCGGAGATCAGCGCCTGGCCATACGGCACCATCGCGAACTGGCCGAACGATCCGCCCGCGCCCACGATGCCGAGCGCGATGCTGCGCTTCTCGGGCGGAGCCACTTTCGCGACCACGCCCATCACGACGCCGAACGTCGTGCCCGAAAGCGCGAGTCCCACCAGCAATCCCGCGGAGAAATCGAACGCGAGCGGCGTGGCCGACATCGCCATCGCCGCGAGGCCCGCCATATAGAAGAGTGCGCTCGCGATGAGCACGCGTCCCGCGCCGAAGCGATCGGAGATCGCGCCCGCGAACGGCACGAAGGCGCCCCACAAGAGGTTCTGCAGCGCGATCGCGAAAGCGAACTCGTCGCGGGTCCACCCGTTGGCGATTGTCATCGGAGGTAGCAGCAGGCCCATCGTCTGGCGCACGCCCATGGCGAGCATCAGGATGAGCGCGGCGCAGGCAAGGACGGTCCGGGTGTATTTCATGGCGCAAGATTACTCGCAAGAAAACGGTCCCGCGAACGAATTGGAGGCATCGCCTGCATGCGCCGCCCGCATGCGAAAACCATCGAAATACGGGCCTCTTCCGGGTGACAAACCGTAACAGGCCGAAAGCACTAGCTCATTGTGACAGTCCGATCGGGGGTGCACACTGCAGTCATCAACACGGGATGAAACACACACATGAACTATCGATTGATTTCGGCTTGCGCACTCCTGGCAGCCGGCAACGCGAGCGCCAACTGCAATTGGGAATGGCTTTGCAATGGCGACGGATCGTGCAAGCAGCTGCCGGTATGCGAGACCCTCTACGACACTCCGGCCCCGCCCCCCGAGTCCGGAAAGCCACCGATCCCACCGCCCATCAGCATGCGGCCTTCGAAGATCCCCGGGAACATGGGACAGGCGCAATGCGAATACATCATGCGGCAGACGAAAGCCGGCCGCTGGGTGTGGGACCAGGCGTGCTTCTGCTCCGATCCGACGAAGACCAAGGATCCGGACGCGCCGCTGCAGAACATCGTGCGCTGCACCCCGCCCTGGGAGAGCCGCTAGCTACTTGACGCGACGGGGAGTGAACTCCTCCTCGATCGCTTCGCGGTAGTAGCTGCCCGGGGTGGGCGAGCTCATGAGCCGCCGGTAGATTTCCGGCGACACGTTCTCGTACTCGAACGTCCCGGTCGCGGTTTCGACGACGAGCTTGCGGTTGCGCTCGTCGTAGCCGGCGGCCTTCATGCCCTGGCCATTCAGCCGCTTCATCTCCATCAACGCGACTCCATCGGCGAGAGAGACTCGATCTCCTCGCGGTGGCCGCGGTCGTGCTCGTCGATCATCGCGGCGAGATCCGAAAGCGTGATGCGCTTGCCGAAGATCGTCGCTTCGCGCGCGAGCTGCGCGGGCGTGGCGCGCGAAAGGATCGATACCACCTCCGCGCGCGCGATCGCGAAATCGCGGGCCGCGGTGCGCGCGTCCTGCGAGTTGTAGTCGCGCGCGGCCGCGACCGCGGCTCCGTCGAATCCCTCGAGATCGGGAACATCCTCGTCGAGGATGCGGCGCACGCGCAGGAGATATCCCTCGCGCTCGACATCGCGCAGGTGGCAAGCCTGCTCGCGCATCGAGAAGGTCTCGCCGGGCCCGCGCGCGCCGAGCTCTTCCTCGCCCGCCGATTCGACCGCGTCTTCGAGGAAGCGCGGCATTTCCGCGATGCGTTCGAGCAACTCCTTCATCGTTCAGTGTCCTCCGGCCTTGTCGCCCCAGAGCTCCTTCAATCGCGCGTCGCGTCCGCAGCCGCTGCGATAGATCTGGTAGCGCACGGGGTTCTTCTTATAGTAATCCTGGTGGTATTCCTCGGCCGGATAGAACGGCCCCGCCATCTCGATCACCGTCACGACGGGACCCTTGAAGGGCTTGCTCTTGTCGAGCGCGGCTTTCGACGCCTCGGCCGCCTTCCGCTGCTCGTCATCCACGTAGAAGATCGCCGTGCGGTATTGCGTGCCCGCATCGCAGAACTGGCGGTCCTTCACGGTGGGATCCACGTTGTGCCAGTAAACGTCGAGGAGTTTCTCGTAGCTCACGACCTTCGGGTCGTAGATCACCTCGACCGATTCCGCGTGGCCCGTCGTACCCGACGAGACCTCGTGGTAGCTCGGGTTCACGGTGCGCCCGCCCGTGTAGCCCGAGATCGTCGCCTCGACGCCGGGGGTGTTGTCGAAGGGCGGCTCCATGCACCAGAAGCAGCCGCCGGCGAAGATCGCCACGGCCTTTCCGGGAGGCGCGGCGGGCGGCGCGGCGTTCGTTTGCGCGGCAAAGGCGAGCGCGAGTGCGGCAAGGAGGTATCGCATGGGAAGGCTCTCCGTTTCTCGAAAGGTGTCTCGTATGAGTCGTACGACCCGGACGGGGCTTACGGATTCAATCGTTCCACAGCCATGCCGCGCCGCGCACGCCGCCGGAATCGCCGTGGACCGGGGGAACGAGGCGCGTCCGCACCTCCTCGGAAACGATGTGCGCGCCCCACAGCTTCGGCACATTCTCGTACAGGCGGCCGACTTGCGAGAGTCCGCCGCCCAACACGATGACGCCGGGGTCGAGGAAATTCACGACCGAAGCGAGCGAGCGAGCGAGGCGCGCCTCGTAGCGTTCGAGCGTCGCGGAGCACGCGGCATCGCCGGCGGCGGCGCGCTTCACGATCTGCGCGGCGTCGGTTTCCTCGCCCGTGATCTTCCGGTGATCGGCCGCGAGTCCCGGACCCGAAAGATAGGTCTCGATGCATCCGCGGTTCCCGCAGAAGCAGGCCGGACGCGGCTCGTCTTCCTCCGAAGTCCAGGGCAGCGGGTTGTGTCCCCATTCGCACGAGATCCCGTTCACGCCTTCGATCGCGCGCCTGTCCACGACGATCGCGCCGCCCACGCCGGTGCCGAGGATCACGCCGAAAACGACGTTCGCATCGCGCCCTGCGCCGTCGACCGCCTCCGAAAGCGCGAAGCAGTTCGCGTCGTTCGCCATGCGCACCTCGCGGCCCAGCCGTGCCTCGACGTCTTCCTTCAGCGGCTTTCCGTTGAGGCAGGTGGAGTTCGCGTTGCGGATGAGACCCCTCGCAGGCGATCGCGACCCGGGCGTGGCGATGCCCACGCTTGCGCGAGTGCCGAGTTTCGCCTCGACTTCATGGACGAGAGTCGCGATGGCCTCGACGGTGCCCCTGTAGTCGCCCGCGGGAGTCTCGATGCGCTTGCGCTCGACGATCGCGCCCTTGGCATCGAGCGCGGCGATCTCGATCTTCGTGCCGCCTAAGTCGACTCCCAGCCGCATCGACGAACGGCTCAAGCGCTAGCCGGCTAGGCCCGGACGGAACGCGAATACCGATTCGACCCACGCGGCGACCTTGAGGGCGCTTTCGTCCTCGCGATAGCGCCCAACGACCTGGAAGCCCATGGGCAGGTTGTGCGGGCCGAATCCGCAAGGGATGTTCACCGCGGGCATTCCGGCTTGCGTCCAGAGGGAGCAGAAGGTCGCGTCGCCCGTGTTGGCGAGGCCCTCGAGCGCTTCGCCGGTGGCCGGGATCGTGACGATCGCATCGTTCCTCTCGAAGACGCCGTCGAGCCAACGGCGATATTCGTCCCGGCGCGTGCGCGCCCGCGCGTATTGCTCGGCCGTCACGCGGTGGCCGCGGTCGAGAAGCTCGATCAGGTGCGGCGACAGGCGGATGCGGTGGCGCGATTCGATCGAGGCCAAGCTCTTCACGGCATCGACCGACAGGATCGTCATCACGTTGTCCCACGCGTTGTCGAAGAGCTTCGGCAGGTTCACTTCGCGCACGGAGGCACCGGCCGCCTGCAGCTTCGCGACCGATTCGTCGAAGAGTTGCTTCTGCGGATCGGTTGCGAGCGGCCACTTGGGCGTGCGCACGACGGCGAGGCGCGGAAGCGCCGCGAGCGGCTCCAGCGGCACGCGAAGCGTTTTCTCCGGCGGTTTTCCGAGCGTCGCCTCGTCCCGCGGATCGGTGCCCATGAGGCATGCACCGAACCAGGCGGCATCGGCGACGGAGCGCGCGAAGACGCCCACCGTGTCGAGCGTCGGGCTGAATGGGTGCACGCCGGTGCGCGAGATCGCGCCGAACGACGGCTTGTATCCCACCACGCCGCAGAAAGCCGCGGGCCGGATCACGGAGCCCAGCGTCTGCGTGCCGATGGCGATGGGGACGAATCCCGCCGCGACCGCCGCGGCCGAGCCGCTCGAAGAACCACCGGGCGAATGCGCGGTGTTCCATGGATTGCGCGTCTTGCCGGGCTGGCGGAATGCGAACTCGGTCGTGACTGTCTTGCCCATCACGAGGCCGCCGAGCGCCTCGAGGCGCCGCACGATCCACGCCGAATGCGTCGGCACGTTCGTCGCGAAGATTCGCGAGCCGTAGCGCGTCGGGATGCCGCGCGTGGCGATGATGTCCTTCACGCCGACCGGGATTCCGAAAAGGGGAAGGTCCTGGAGAATGCCGCCGGCGCGCTCCTCGGCTTCCGCCATGGCGCGTGAGGCGTCGAACCACTCCCAGGCCTGGACGCGAGGCTCCAGCGCGGCGATCCGAGCCGAGCACGAGGCCACGTAGTCCTGGACTGTGGCGCGGCCCTCGCGGTAGGCGCGCAGGGTATCGAGGAGGCCGAGGGGATAAAGGTCCATTGTTTTAATTAGTTACGACGACCGCCCCTGGAGGGGCGGCCCGGCCTCTATTTTGCCGGGGCGCGCTCTGGATTACTAGCCGAGGGCGTGTTTCAGCGCGTTTACCCCGGCGAGGGCGATCGTTTCGTCGTCGGAAGCCTTGACCCCCGAGACGCCGATGGCTCCCACGATCGTGCCGTCCACTTCGATCGGGACTCCGCCCTGCAGGAGGGCCATGCCCTGCGCGATGGAGACGAAGGCCGTGCGGCCCGCGTTCACCGACTCTTCGAGCAGGCGCGACGGGCGCTTCCACGCCACGGCCGCGCGCGCCTTCTCGACGGCCGTGGAAACGCTCGACCACTGCGCCCCATCCAGCCGAACGAGGAGGACCGTGTGGCCGCCTTCGTCCACGACCGCGATGACGACGCGCCAATTGTTGCGCCGCGCCTCGGCTTCGGCGCCCTCGAGCGCCACGCGAGCGGCTTCGAGCGTGAGAATCTTTCGTTCCGGAAGTGTCAGAGCCATGGATCCAAATTATCCATGAGAACATAGAACCCATGAAAATCACGCCCCGGATCGTCTTCGCCGCGATCTTCGTCGCCTGCGCGGGCCTCATCGCCTTCGCCCTCTACCTCCAGGAACAGCTGGGCCTGGAGCCCTGCCCGATGTGCATCCTCCAGCGCTACGCGTTCATCACGCTCGGCATCGTGGCCCTCGTGGCCGCGATCCACGGCCCGAAGGGGCTCATGCTCAAGGTCTATGGAGGACTCGTCGCCCTCATCGCGATCGCCGGTGGCGGCGTTGCGATCCGTCACAGCTGGGTGCAGCACTTCCCGCCCAAGACCGAATCCTGCGGCGCGGACCTCGATTTCCTCGTGAGCTCGTTTCCGCTGTCCAAGGCGCTGCCGAAGATCTTCCAGGGAACGGGTTCCTGCTCGGCCGTGGACTGGACGATGCTCGGACTCTCGATTCCCGAATGGGCGCTCGTCTGGTTCGCGGCGTTCGCCGCGGCGAGCCTCTGGGTCGCCTTCCTCCGCAAGCCGCAATAAAAAAAACGCCGCGGAGACCGCGGCGTTTTTCCTGGAACCTTCCGGCTGCTTACTTCGCGGCGGCGGGCGACTCGATGCCGAGGATCTTCTCGGCCTTGGCCAGCGTGTCGACCGATTCCTGGTGCTTGCCGGCCTTGTGCAGGGCCTCGCCTTCGGCGCGCAGCTTCTTCACCTCGGTGAGCTGGGCATCCGTGAGCTTCGGGTTCTTGGCGAGCGCTGCGTCGATGGCCGCCATGTCTTTCGGGCAGTGGAAAGCGAAGGCGGCGCTGGAGGCGAAGAGCAGCGCGGCGGCAAGGGCAGATACGCGATTCATGGAATCTCCTTTTGTGATTTGGCGGAAGCGCAAACGATGCTACTGCAACGGGGCGAACAACGCACGCGGCCCCTCTATTCCGTCAGGGCGCGGCGAGCTCCCGCAGGTCCGCCACCGGATTCGCCGCAAGGCGCCCCGACCGCTCGGCCCGAAGGATGTCGGCGGCGACGTCCCCGGCGCGCCGCAACGTTCCGTCGGCCTTCATCTGCTTGAAGCGATCGACGTCGGCGAAATCGCCCGCGTCGGCGCCTCGCACGCGTTCCTGCATCGCCGTATCGATCACGCCCGGGGCGAGGCTCACCGCCTCCACCGCGAGGCCACGCGATTGCGCCTCGAGCGCGACGACCCGTGTGGCCATGTCGAGACCCGCCTTCGCCGCGCAGTAGGCCGACCAGCCGCTGATGGGACGGCGCCCGGCGCCCGAGGAGATGTTCACGATGCGCCGGAGCTTCGCCACGCCCTCGGTCACGCGCAGGAACTCGCGCATGAGCAGCATCGGCGCGACGAGGTTCACGGCGAGGTTGCGCTCGAGCTCCGCGGCGTCGGCACGCTCGAGCGGCGCGACGGGCTGCACGATGCCTGCGTTGTTGATGAGCACCGCCTTCTCGTAGAGGCGATCGCGGATGCGCTCGTGGATGCGCGCGGCCACCTTCCCGACCGCCGCAAGGTCCGCGAGATCCGCCGAGAAGAGCACGCCGCCCGCGATATCCGAATCCGCGGCGCGTGCGATCGCGATGAGCTCGCTGTTCGAATCGCGCGCGATCTCGTCCGCGAGCGCCTTTCCCAGGCCACGCGTGGTCCCGGTCACGATGTAGAGGTCCATGGGCTGCATTATAGGAATATCATGCGGCCCATGACGCGAACGAACTCGGTGATGATCGTGACCGGCGGCGCGCGCGGCATCGGCGCCGCGACCGCGCGGCTCGCGGCGCGGCAGGGCTACGCGGTCTGCGTGAACTACCTGAGCAACGCGAAGGCAGCCGACGCCGTCGTGAAGGAGATCCAGGCCTCGGGGCGCGCCATCGCGGTGCAGGGCGACGTCGCGAAGGAAGCCGACGTGATCCGCATGTTCGACACGGCGGCGCGTGAGCTCGGTGCCGTGACGGTGCTCGTGAACAACGCGGGAATCCTCGAACGGCAGACGCGCCTCGACGACATGGAGGCGGCGCGCTTCGAGCGCGTCTTCGCGACCAACATCACGGGCTCGTTCCTGTGCGCGCGCGAAGCGGTGAAGCGCATGTCCACGCGCCACGGCGGGAAAGGCGGCGCCATCGTGAACGTGGGCTCCATGGCCTCCACGCTGGGCTCGCCCGGCGAATACGTGGACTACGCGGCCTCGAAGGGCGCGATCGACTCGATGACGATTGGCCTCGCGAAGGAAGTCGCCGACGAAGGCATCCGCGTGAACGCCGTTCGCCCCGGCGTGATCTACACGGACATCCACGCCTCGGGCGGCGAACCGGGGCGCGTCGATCGCGTGAAGTCCGCGGTGCCGATGAAGCGCGGCGGCACCGCCGAGGAAGTGGCGCGCGCGATCCTCTGGCTCGCATCCGAAGAAGCGTCGTACACGACCGGTGCGTTCATCAACGTCTCGGGTGGGCGCGGATGACGGCGGGATACTCGGGAACGCCGCTCTCGAAGAAGCTGGGATTCAAGCCGCCCATGACGGTGCTCACGGTCGACGC
>DATGGI010000211.1:0-7405 GCA_035308545.1 Usitatibacter sp. | reverse complement strand
ACGTTCAACCTGCTCACCAAATTCCTGCAGCCCACTTCGGGCGCGATCCTCTTCAACGGCGAGGACATCACGCGCGAGCGTCCGGCCGACGTGGCGCGCCGCGGCGTGATCCGCTCGTTCCAGATCTCCGCCGTCTTTCCCAACCTCACTGTGCTCGAGAACGTGCGCATCGCCTTGCAGCGCGGCCTCGGCACGAGCTTTCATTTCTGGAAGCGCGCGCGCACGCTCGACGTGCTGAACGACCGTGCGATGGCGCTCCTCGAGCGTGTCGGGCTCGATGGATTCGCCCGCAGCCACGCCGGGGAGCTCGCCTATGGGCGCAAGCGAACGCTCGAGATCGCGACCACGCTCGCCATGGAGCCCGAGCTCATGCTGCTCGACGAGCCGACCGCGGGCATGGGCCACGAAGACGTCCATCGCGTGAAGGACCTCATCAAGGAGGTCGCCGCCGGGCGCACGGTGCTGATGGTCGAGCACAACATGAGCGTGGTCTCGGGCATCTGCGACACCATCTCGGTCCTCCAGCGCGGCGCGGTCCTCGCCGAGGGCAGCTACGCCGAGGTGAGCGCGAATCCGCAGGTGGTGGAGGCGTACATGGGGAGCGCGCATGGCTGACGAAGTCCTGCGCATCAGCAACCTCCAGGCCTGGTATGGAGAGTCCCACGTGCTGCACGGCGTGGATCTCTCGGTTCGCAAGGGCGAGGTCGTGACGCTGCTCGGGCGGAACGGAGCGGGGCGCACGTCGACGCTCAAGTCGATCCTGGGGCTCGTCGGGCGGCGCAGCGGCTCCATCCTGGTGAACGGCACCGAGACGATCGGGCTTCCCACCTACCGGATCGCGCATCTTGGGATCGGCTATTGCCCGGAAGAGCGCGGCATCTTCTCGAGCCTCACGGTCGAGGAGAACCTCACGCTGCCGCCGGAGATCGCGAAGGGCGGCATGAGCGTCGACGAGATCTACGCGATGTTCCCGAACCTTCGCGAGCGGCGCAAGACCGCGCAGGGAACCAAGCTTTCCGGCGGCGAGCAGCAGATGCTCGCCATGGCGCGCATCCTTCGCACCGGCGCGAACCTCCTGCTCCTCGACGAGATCACCGAGGGCCTCGCCCCGGTCATCGTCCAGGCGCTCGGCCGCATCATCGTGAAACTGAAGGAGCGCGGCTTCACGATCGTCCTGGTGGAGCAGAATTTCCGTTTCGCGGCGCCGCTCGCGGACCGGCACTACGTGATGGAGCACGGCAAGATCGCCGAGTCGTTCCCGGCCTCGGAGCTCGAGCAGAAGACCGGAATGCTCCACGAATACCTGGGAGTCTAGTCACACAACCGGAGAGGAGAAGGAAAATGAGATTCAAACTGAACGCATTGGCGGCCGCGGCCGCGCTCGCGCTGGCAGCAGGGGCCGCGCACGCGCAGATCTCGGGCGGCGTGGTGAAGATCGGCGTGCTGAACGACCAGTCGGGCCTGTATGCCGACCTGGGCGGGCAGGGCTCGGTCATCGCGGCCAAGATGGCCGTCGAGGATTTCACCGCGAAGGACAAGAGCCTCAAGGTCGAGGTGATCTTCGCCGACCACCAGAACAAGCCCGACGTCGGAACGCAGATCGCGGGCAAGTGGTACGACGCCGAGGGCGTCGACGCGATCGTGGACGTGCCGACCTCGAGCGTGGCGCTCGCGGTGAACGACGTGGCCCGCGCGAAGAACAAGGTCTTCATCGATTCCGGCGCGGCGACTTCCGACCTCACGGGCGCGAAGTGCTCGCCCAACACGGTGCATTGGACCTACGACACGTGGATGCTCGCCAACGGGACGGGCAAGGCGATCGTGAAGACGGGCGGCGACACGTGGTTCTTCATCACGGCCGACTATGCCTTCGGCGCGGCGCTCGAGCGCGACACCTCGGCGGTGATCGTGAAGAACGGCGGCAAGGTGCTGGGCGACGTGAAGGTGCCGCTCAACACCCAGGACTTCTCGTCGTTCCTGCTGCAGGCCCAATCGTCGAAAGCCAAGATCATCGGGCTCGCGAACGCGGGCGGCGACACGATCAACTCGATCAAGCAGGCCTCGGAGTTCGGCATCACGAAAGGCGGCCAGAGCCTCGCGGGCCTTCTCGTGTTCCTGTCGGACGTTCACGGCATCGGCCTGGACAAGGCGCAGGGCCTCATCCTCACGGAGACCTTCTACTGGGATCTCAATGACCAGACGCGCGCGTGGAGCAAGCGATTCGCCGCGCTTTCCGGCGGCAAGGAGCCGACGATGGTGCAGGCGGGCGTGTATGCCGGCGTGCTTCACTACCTGAAGGCCGTCTCTTCGCTGAAGAGCGACTCGGATGGCGCGAAGGTCGTCGCGGAAATGAAGAAGATCCCGACTGACGATCCGCTCTTCGGCAAGGGCACGATCCGCGCCGACGGCCGCAAGATCCACCCCGCGTATCTCTTCGAGGTGAAGAAGCCGTCGGAGTCGAAAGGCCCGTACGACTACTACAAGCTGCGTGCCACGATCCCGGCGGACGAAGCGTTCCGTCCGCTGGCCGACGGCGGCTGCTCGCTGGTGAAATAAGTCATCCCCGTGGAGACGGGGACCCAGGCAAAGCGCGCGAGCGTTCCGGCTGGGGTTCCCGCCTCCGCGGCAATGACGTGATCCCATGAGCACGCAGGCGCTTTTCGGCCAACTCCTGATCGGGCTGATCAACGGCTCGTTCTACGCGCTCCTTTCGCTGGGGCTCGCCGTGATCTTCGGGCTCCTCAACATCATCAACTTCGCGCACGGCGCGCAGTACATGCTGGGCGCCTTCGTCGCGTACTTCCTGCTCAACAAGGCGGGCCTCGGATACTGGTGGGCGTTGCTCATCACGCCGTTCGTCGTGGGCGCGGTCGGCGTCGTGATCGAGCGGCTCATGCTCTCGCGCCTGTACAAGCTCGACCACCTCTACGGACTCCTGCTCACGTTCGGCCTCGCGCTGATCCTCGAAGGCGCGTTCAACCACGCCTTCGGCTCGGCGGGAATGCCGTACTCGATCCCGGAGAGCCTGCAGGGCGTGCAGAACCTGGGATTCATGTTCCTGCCGAACTATCGCGGATGGGTGATCTTCGCTTCGCTCGCGATCTGCCTTTCGACGTGGTTCCTGATCGAGCGCACCAAGCTGGGCGCCTACCTGCGCGCCGCCACGGAGAATCCGACGCTGGTCCAATCCTTCGGCATCAACGTGCCACGCATGATCACGCTCACCTACGGCGCGGGCGTGGGGCTCGCGGCGCTCGCCGGCGTGTTCGCCGCGCCGATCTACCAGGTGAGCCCGCAGATGGGTTCGTCGCTGATCATCGTGGTCTTCGCCGTCGTCGTGATCGGCGGCATGGGCTCGATCATGGGATCGATCCTCACGGGCTTCGGCCTGGGCATCGTCGAGGGCCTCACCAAGTACTTCTATCCCGAGGCGTCCAACACCGTGATCTTCGTGATCATGGCGATCGTCCTCATGATCCGGCCCCAGGGCCTGTTCGGGCAGCGATGAGCGAGCTGCGCTACGAACGCGTGGCCTTCGCCGTGATGTTCGCGGCGTTCGCGGTCGCGCCGTTCGTGATCTACCCGAATTTCGGGATGCAGCTGCTGTGCTTCGCGCTGTTCGCATGCGCCTTCAACCTGCTGATCGGCTTCGGCGGCCTGCTGTCCTTCGGGCACGCGATGTTCTTCGGCATGGGCAGCTACCTCGCAGCGCACTCGGCGCTGGTGTGGGGGTTCCCGATCGAGGTCGCGATCCTCACGGGAGCGGCGACCTCGGCGCTGCTCGGCGTGGTCGCCGGCTTCATCGCCATTCGCCGGCAGGGGATCTACTTCGCGATGATCACGCTCGCGCTCGCGCAGATGGTGTATTTCTTCTGCCTGCGCGCGCCGTTCACCGGGGGCGAGAACGGCATCAACTCGGTCCCGAGGTCGCACCTGCTCGGACTGATCGATTTGAACCCGGCGCTGTCGATGTACTACTTCGTGTTCGCGATCTTCCTCGCCTGCTTCCTGCTGATCCATCGCATCATCCACTCGCCTTTCGGCCAGGTCCTGAAGGCGATCCGCGAAAATGAGCCGCGCGCCGTCTCGCTGGGCTACCGCACGGACCGATACAAGCTCGCCGCGTTCGTGCTCTCGGCAGCCCTCGCCGGCGTGGCCGGCGCCACCAAGGCGATGGTGGTCCAGAACGCCTCGCTCACCGACGTGTACTGGGCGATGTCGGGCGAAGTCGTGCTCATGACGCTCCTGGGCGGCATGGGGACTGTGTTCGGGCCGGTCGTCGGCGCGGTCGTGATCATCTCCATGCAGCTCTACCTCGCGGAACTCGGATCGTGGGTCACGATCGCCCAGGGAATGATCTTCGTCTTCTGCGTGCTCGCGTTCCGCCGCGGCATCGTGGGCGAGATCGAGGCCTTTCTCCGGAAGAGGAGCGCCTCGTGATCGACGGGGGCGCTGTCTGACCCTCGATCGCAACGCGGCGAACTACACGCCGCTCACGCCGGTTTCGTTCCTTCGCCGTTCCGCGGACGTCTATCCCGCCAAGGTCGCCGTCATCCACGGCGATCGCCGCATCACCTATCGCGAATTCCACGAGCGTTGCCGCCGCCTTGCCTCGGTGCTCGCGGCCCGCGGCATCGCGCGAGGAGACACGGTCGCGATCATGGCCCCCAACGTTCCCGCGCTGCTCGAATGCCACTACGCCGTGCCCGGGATCGGAGCCGTGCTGAACGCGCTCAACTATCGCCTCGACGCGGCCTCGATCGCCTTCTGCCTCGAGCACGGGGAAGCGAAGGTGCTCATCACCGACCGGGAATTCTCGGCGGTCGTGGCCGATGCGCTCTCGCGGGTGAAGCGCGAGATCTTCGTTGTCGATATCGACGATGCGCTGGGACCCGGCGGGCGATCGCTGGGAAGCATCGACTACGAATCGTGGATCGCACAGGGTGATCGTGAGTTCGAGCTGAAGGATCCGCCGGACGAGTGGGATTCGCTCGCGCTGCTCTACACCTCGGGCACCACCGGCAATCCGAAAGGCGTGGTCTATCACCATCGCGGCGCGTATCTCAACGCGCTCGGCAACGCGCTCGCGTTCGGGCTCACGCCCCGCTCGGTGTATCTCTGGACCCTGCCGATGTTCCACTGCAGCGGCTGGACATACACCTGGGCCGTGACCGCCGCGGGCGCCACGCACGTTTGCCTCCGGAAGGTCGATCCCGCGCTCATCTTTCCTGCGATCGGCGAGCATCGCGTGACGCACCTTTGCGGCGCCCCCATCGTGCTGAACCTCCTCGTGCACGCGCCGGCCGCGGTGAAGCGGCGTTTCGACCACACCATCGAAGTGGCTACGGGTGGCGCCGCCCCACCTTCGGCGATCATCGAGGCGATGGAGGCGATGGGCTTTCGCGTGACTCATCTCTATGGCCTCACGGAAAGCTATGGACCCGCGACCCTGTGCGCCTGGCAGGAGGAATGGGACGGGCTCGACCTCACGACGCGCGCGAAACTCATGGCGCGCCAGGGCGTGCGTTATCCCACGCTCTCGGGCATGCAGGTGGGCGATCCCGACACCAGCAAGCCGGTCGCGCGCGATGGCCGGACGCTGGGCGAGGTGATGCTTCGCGGCAATACGATCATGAAGGGCTACCTCAAGAACGATGCGGCGACGCGGGAGGCATTTCGCGAGGGCTGGTACCACACGGGCGACCTCGCGGTGTGGCATCCCGACGGCTATATCGAGGTGAAGGACCGCTCGAAGGACATCATCATCTCCGGCGGGGAGAACATCTCGTCGCTCGAGGTGGAGGAGTGCCTCTATCGCCATCCGGAGGTGATGGAAGCCGCCGTGGTGGCTCGTCCCGACGAGAAATGGGGAGAGACGCCATGCGCCTTCGTGACGCTCAAGCCGGGCGCGGGGCCGGTTTCGCCCGACGACATCATTGCGTGGTGCCGCGAGCACCTGGCCCGCTTCAAGGTTCCCCGGACCGTCGTATTCGGCGAGCTGCCCAAGACTTCCACGGGGAAGATCCAGAAATTCGTGCTGCGCGACCGCGCCAGGTCTCTCTAGATTCCACCGGATTGTTCCGGATGTAGCGCAGTCGCAGGCGCCTTTGTGACGCGCCGCACAGCGCGGTCGCGCCCGCGGGCCGACAGTGGGCCCACGATATAAAGGCAGGGGAAGCGCACATGACCCCCATGACGTTCAACCCGGCAGAGATCCTGCTCACCCTCGAGATCGGATCCGCCGGAGTCGCCTCGACGTTCGCCGCCTATAGCCTCGGGCTGCAGCGCCTCGACCTCCTCATGACTGTTTTCTTCTCGATGACGCTCGGCGGGCAACTCCTCACGGCCGCCCTCGCCAAGGTGCGCCCGGACCTCTAGCGCCTCGAAGCGCAGCGCCGGGCGGTCACGCAAGCGACGCCCGGATCGGATACAATTTCAAACACCCGTTTGAAATCCTCCGTATTGCTCCCATGAAAATCCTCGTGCCCGTGAAGCGCGTGGTCGACTTCAACGTGAAGGTTCGCGTCAAGGCGGACCAGACCGGAGTCGAGCTCGCCAACGTGAAGATGTCCATGAATCCCTTCGACGAGATCGCCGTCGAGGAAGCCCTGAAGCTCAAGGAAAGCGGCAAGGCGACCGAAGTGATCGCCGTGTCCGCGGGCGTCGCCGCGTGCCAGGAAACGCTGCGCACGGCCCTCGCGATGGGCGCCGACCGCGCCATCCTCGTCGAGACCGACGCGGAGCTGCAGCCGCTCGCCGTGGCGAAGCTCCTGAAGGCCGTCGTCGCGAAGGAATCGGCCGGCCTCGTGATCCTCGGCAAGCAGGCGATCGACGACGACGCGAACCAGACCGGGCAGATGCTCGCCGCGCTCCTCGACTGGCCGCAGGCCACCTTCGCGAGCAAGGTCGAGATCGGCAACGCCTCGGCGACAGTGACGCGCGAGATCGACGGCGGCCTCGAGACGATCGAGGTGAAACTCCCGGCCATCATCACGACGGACCTGCGCCTCAATACGCCGCGCTACGCGACGCTGCCGAACATCATGAAGGCGAAGAAGAAGCCGCTCGACGTCGTGAAGCCCGACGCGCTCGGCGTGGACGTCGCTCCGCGGTTGAAGACGCTGAAGGTCGCGGAGCCCGGAAAGCGCAAGGCGGGCGTCATGGTGAAGGACGTCGCCGAGCTCGTCGACAAACTCAAGAACGAAGCGAAGGTGATCTGATGGCTTCACTCGTCATCGCGGAACACGACAACACGCACGTGCGCGGGGGAACGGCCAACGCGGTCACCGCGGCCACGAAGATGGGTGGCGAGGTCCACGTGCTCGTCGCGGGGCAGGGCGCCGCGGCAGCGGCCGCGGATGCGGCGAAGCTCGCGGGCGTGGCGAAGGTCCTGCACGCCGAAGGA
>DATGGI010000210.1:0-1693 GCA_035308545.1 Usitatibacter sp. | reverse complement strand
GACCCGTACATCGCGCCCCCGGATTTTCCCGAGGGCGTGAAGAGCGTCAGCAAGGAAGAGCTCTTCCGCGAGTCCGATATCGTGACGCTGCACGTGCCCCTCAACGACGAGACACGCCACGCCGCGGGAAAGGCGATGCTCTCGCTCATGAAGCGCGGGTCCTTTCTCGTGAACACTTCGCGCGGCTCGATCGCGAACCTGGACGACGTGCTCGCGGCCCTCGATTCGGGCCAGCTTGAAGGCGCGGGACTCGACGTGCTTCCCAAGGAGCCGCCGGCGGTGGATCATCCAGTGCTCCGGCACCCGCGCGTCATCCTCTCGCCCCACGCGGCGTTCTACTCGAACGAAGGAGTCAGGGAATTGCGGACCAAGGCGGCGCAGAACCTGATCGACTGGGCGAAGACCGGCAAGCCCACCTATGTCGTCGTGGAAGGACGCTGATGGCCTCAGTCCAGATCAAGAATGTCCACAAGCACTTCGGCGGCACGCACGTGATCCGCGGTGTGTCGATCGATATCGCCGATGGCGAGTTCGCCGTGCTCGTGGGGCCTTCGGGATGCGGCAAATCCACGCTCCTTCGCATGATCGCGGGCCTCGAGGAAATCACCGAGGGCGCGATCGAGATCGGCGGCAAGGTCGTGAACGACATGCAGCCGAAGGAGCGCGACATCGCGATGGTGTTCCAGAACTACGCGCTCTATCCGCACATGAAGGTCCGCGACAACATGGCGTTCAGCATGCTGCTCGCGAAACGGCCGCGCGCGGAGGTGGATGCGCGCGTCGCGAAAGCCGCGGGGATCCTCGGCCTCGCCGAGCTTCTCGACCGCTACCCGCGCCAGCTTTCCGGTGGCCAGCGCCAGCGCGTGGCCATGGGGCGCGCCATCGTGCGCGATCCGCAGGTCTTCCTCTTCGACGAGCCGCTGTCGAACCTGGATGCGAAGCTTCGCGTGGCGATGCGCACCGAGCTGAAGGAACTGCACCAGCGCCTCAAGACGACGTCCGTGTATGTGACGCACGACCAGATCGAGGCGATGACGATGGCCGACCAGATCGTCGTGATGCGCGACGGCGTGGTCGAGCAGCGCGGCAAGCCCCTCGAGCTCTACGATCGTCCGGCCAATCTCTTCGTCGCCGGCTTCATCGGTTCCCCGGCCATGAATTTCCTCGCGGGGACGCTCAAGCGCGCCAACGGAGAAGCGACGATCCAGCTTATGGGTGGCGCTTCGGTGCCGGCGCCGCGGGGTGCCTCGGGCACCGAGGGGCAGAAGGTGATTTTCGGAACGCGGCCGGAGCATCTCGAGCTCGGCCGCGAGGGCCAGGGTCTCGGCGCGACGGTTGTCGTGGTCGAGCCCACGGGCGCCGATACGCAGGTTTTCAGCAAGGTCGGGGATACGGAGGTCACGGCGATCTTCCGGGAGCGCCACGATTTCCGGGCGGGCGAGTCGATCCGCCTCGTGCCCGACGCGGAACGCAGCCATTTGTTCGACGCAGAGACCGGCAAGTCCTTGAAGGCATAACTAAGGAGGAAGACGATGTCGAATTTTTCGAGACGGGATTTCCTGAAGACGAGCGCCGGCGCCGCGGCGGCCGGCACGCTCGGCCTGGGTGGCGCGACGATCGCGACCGGCGCCTACGCCGAGGGAAAATGGGTGCCCGAGAAGGGCGCGAAGCTGCGCGTGCTGCGCTGGAAGCG
>DATGGI010000209.1:0-2707 GCA_035308545.1 Usitatibacter sp. | reverse complement strand
AAGCCGCCGCCAACCGCGAGCGCAGCGAAAGCAGTCTCCTCTTCCCCTGTCCCGGCCGCGGCCCCCGCGAGCGTCGCACCCGATTCATCGGCGAGCGCTGCGCCGATCCACGTCCGCCTTCCCGAAGGCACTCCGGCCGCGACCGTCGTGCAAGTGCTGCGGCCGGCGGCCGACGCGGGAGATCCGCGCGCCGCGTGCCGTCTCGCCCTCGAGCTTTCGAAGTGCCAGCTCGGCGACAAGCCGACTGCCGCGCAGAAAGCTGCCTGCGAGGGCGTGAGCCCGGAGGAAGCGCGCAAGGCTTCGAACTACCTGTGGCAAGCCGCCGCGGCCGGGAACGTCGGCGCGATGAGCCGCTATGCGCGCGATCCCATGCTCGACAACCTCGATGCCACGGAATCGGCCGGAGCCTGGGCGCAATACGACCAGAACGTGGAGAGCTTCCTCGCGCGAGCCGTTGCCGGCGGCGACGTGATGGCGCTTTATTTCTCGTGGCGAGCCACGGGAACGGGAATCGCCGCCGGGGGAAGGCGCCTGATCAGGGTCGATCCGTACATGGCCGCGGTCTACGCGAACGCCGCCACGCCGCTCCTCGATCCCAGGCGCCAGGCGCTCGTATCGAAGTCGGCGATGCTCGAGGAGTCGAACCTGCCGCCCGACGAGGTCGAGAAGGCGCGTGCCGAAGCGCAGCGCATCCGCGAGACCTATTTCGCCGGCGCGCAGCGCACCGAAGACACGCAGAACGATTCGTACATGCAGCCCGCGCAATGCGACAAATGACGGAGGCCGAATGCGAAGGATCCTGGGCGCCGCACTGGTAGTCACGCTCGCCGTGGCATGCACGGCGATCGAAAGCTCCAGCGTGCCTGCCACCGACACACGCACCGAAGGCCCCCGGCGCTTCGCGCTCACGCCGCTCACGGAGATGACGCCCGAACAGCGCGCCGTCGCCGACACGATCATGACCGGACCGCGCGCTGCGGTGGGAAGCCCCGCGGCCGCGCCGGGCGCCACGAGCCTCGCGAGCCCCTTCAACGTCTGGAATCGCAGCCCCGAGCTCGCCGACCGCCTGCAGAAGATCGGCGAGTACGTGCGCTTCAAGAGCTCGCTTGCGCCGCGCCTGAACGAATTCGCGATCCTCATCGTCGCTCGCAAGTGGAACTCGCAATACGAGTGGTACGCGCATCATCGCCTCGCGATGGCGGGCGGCCTCGATCCGGCGGTGGCGGAGGATCTGGTGCAGGGGCGCAAGCCCGCGAACATGAAGCCCGACGAGCAGGTCGTCTACGCGTTCGTCACGGAGCTGCTCGAGCACCACGCGGTGAACGACTCGCTTTTCGAGCGCGCGACCCAGGCCTTCGGCGAGCGCGGCGTCGCCGACCTCATCGCGGTCACCGGTTACTACGGCCTCGTCGCGATGACAGTGAACGTGGATCGCACGCCGATCCCCAACGGTGGCAAGCCGCCGATGCCGACGCTGGGCCGCCTCGTGATTCGCCCGGGACAGGGGGACGCGCGATGAACGACGACATCAGCGTCGCGCGCCTGGCGAAGTCCCTTCGCCATTCGGTCGAGGGAATCGCCTCGACGTGGCAGACGGAGGCCGCGTTCCGGCTGGAATCGCTCTTCGCGGTCATCCTCATTCCCGTGGCCTGCATCCTGCCGGTGCCGTTGCTCCATCGCGCGCTCCTCGCGGGCAGCGTGCTCATGGTGCTGATGATCGAGCTCCTCAATTCCAGCATCGAGGCCGCCATCGATCACATCTCTCTCGAGCAGCATCCGCTCGCGAAGAAATCGAAGGATGCGGGAAGCGCCGCGGTGCTCTTCTCGTTGACGATCACGCTGGTGCTGTGGGGCGCGGTGCTCGCCACCTGGCTTCTGAAACTCTAGCGCCGCAGCGAGGCCGCCGTCTCCAGGAATTCCGCCGGCGCCTCGCGCTCGAACGACATCCGCTTGCCGTTGCGCGGGTGCATGAAGCCAAGCGTGCGCGCATGCAGCATCACACGCGGCGCCTCGATCTTCGGGCCTTCGTAGTCGCGAATGTAGACTCGCTCGCCCAGCAGCGGGTGCCCCATCTCGGACAGGTGGATGCGGATCTGGTGCTGGCGTCCCGTCGCGAGCTTGCACTCGATGAGCGTCGCGCCACGCAGCGCTTCGATCGGCTTCACGAACGTGATGGAGTGCTTCGCATCGCTCGGCGCCGCGCCCTTCGCGCGCCGATAGTGCCCGTGCGACCCGCGCAAGCCGTCGCCGCGATCCATGACCAGGTCGCTCTCGATCTTTGCCTCGGGGACAGACCCCTGCGCGATGGCGTGGTAGATCCGCTCGATCGTGTGGTCGCGGAATTGCACGGCGAGCTTGCGCTTCGCCTCGGCGGTGCGCGTGAAGAGCACGAGGCCGCTCGTGTCTCGGTCGAGGCGGTGAACGATGCCGAGCCCCGGATCGCCGCCGGATTTCTCGATGCGCCGGAGGAGCGTTCGCGTGTATTCCGCGAGCGTGTCCCGGTTGCCCGCCTCGTCGGCGACCGTAAGCATGCCCGCCGGCTTGTCCACGACGGCGAGATCGCGGTCGGCGAAGACAATGGCCTCCTTCGCGAGCGGCCCGCGATCGACTTTCGGCGCGCGCTCGTCGACCACCACCGCGGCGCCCGGCGGAACGCGCTCCGCGGGATCGAGGATGCGCTCGCCATCCACCGTGACGCGGCCATCGG
>DATGGI010000208.1:0-5063 GCA_035308545.1 Usitatibacter sp. | reverse complement strand
GAAGGAGACGTGTACCACTGGGGCGCGTTGATGGCCGGCGCGTTGCTCGGATCGCTGCCCGTGGCGATCATGTACTCGTTCTTCGTCGAGTACTACGTCTCAGGGATGACGGGAGCGGTGAAGGAGTAGGCTAAACGCGGCGCAGCGTCGCCGCGACTCTCGCCGGATTCAGCGGAATGTCGCGTATGCGCACGCCGGTCGCGTCGGCGACCGCATTGGCGAGCGCCGCGGCCGTCGGGCCCTGCGCCGCTTCGCCCGTGCCGAGGAAGGGCTCGCCGGGCCGGTCGATCACCTGCACGTCGAGGGAACGCGGCACGTGCTGGAACCGGATCACCGGGTAGCGTCCCCAGTCGCGTGACGTGATGCGCTTCGCGTCCCACGTCACCGCTTCCAGCATCGTCCAGCTGAGCGACTGAACCACGCCGCCCTCGGTCTGGTTGCGGATGCCGTCGGGGTTCACGGCTTCGCCGCTGTCGATCGCGCAGCAGACACGGCCCACGCGGATCTCGCCCGACTCGCGCGTCACTTCGACGTCCATCGCGATCGCGAAGTAGGCCGCGAGATTCTTGTAGCGCGCGAAGGCGAAGCCGCGCCCATGACCCGGCTCGCGCTGCCACGTCGACCAGCCGAAGCGCTCGGCGACCGCCTGGACCACGCTCACCGCGCGCGGATCGTCGAGGTGCCGCAAGCGAAATCCCACGGGATCGGCCTTCGCGGCCACCGCGAGCTCGTCCATGAAGCTCTCGATGGAGAAGACGTTCATGTATGCGCCCAGTCCGCGCAGCGCCGACACGCGAAGCGGCATCTCGGGGATGAAGCGGCTCGTCACCTTCACGCGCGGGACCGAGTAGAGCGGAATCGAGTTGCGATCGCCGCCGCCTTCGGGCTGCGGGATCGTTCCGGGCGGCGATGCGGCGAAGGGCGACGCGACGAGCATTCCCGCGGCGAGATTGCCGGCCTTTCCGGGTCGCGTGGAGTGCGTGTTGCTCCACACGTCGAATTCCCAGGAGACGATGCGGCCATCGGCGCCGAGCGATGCCCGGGCTTTCGTCACCATCGCCGGGCCGTACGGCTCCCAGGAATGCTCCTGCTCGCGCATGTGCTGCACGCGCACGGGACGCCCCGGATGCGTGACCGCGAGCAGGGCCGCGTCGCCGCCGGCATCGTCGGCGCCGTTGTGCCCATAGCAGCCCGAGCCTTCCATGTGGATGCAGTGGACTTTGTCCGGCGGCATCTTCACCAGCTCCGCGATCGCCGCGCGCAGCGGATAGACGCCCTGCGTATGCGTCCACACCGTGAGCTTCCCGTCCTGGAGCAATCCGACGGCACACGAAGGGCCGATGGCGCCATGCATGTGATACGGACGATGATAGGTGGATTCGTATTGCGCCGGCGACGTCGCCGTTCCGCGATCGGCGATCACCGTGTCCTTGGAAGCGAGTCCGAGCAAGTGCGCGTGGATCTCCTGTGGAGGAAGCGAGCCATCGTCCCAGGTGGCCGAATCGGAAAGGGCGCGCATCGCACGCACCGCCTCGAACTCCGAGCGCGCGATCACGGCCACGAAATTTCCGTCGCGGACGACGTCGACCACGCCCGGCATTGCGCGCGCCGCCGACGCATCGAGGGAACGAAGCTTCGCGCCCGGTTGCGGCGGGCGCACCACGCGTGCATGCACCATCCCGGGTAACCGCAGGTCCTGCACGTAGGCCACGCCGCCGGTGACCTTGCCGGGAATGTCGACGCGTTGCACGGGCTTGCCCATGACGCGGCGGGAGGCGCGGTCGATGAGCGTCGAGTGGGGTTGGGCGTTCACGTGGAGGAGTTGCCCCTCGACGAGCTCGCCATATGCGACGCGGCGCCCATCGGGGGCGACGATGCTTCCATCGCGGGCGACGAGTTGCGTTGAAGGCACCGCAAGGCGCTTCGCGGCCTCGGCGATGAGGAGCTCGCGCGCCTGCGCGGCAGCATTGAGGATCGCGGTGCCGCTATCCTTCATGGAGTTGCTGCCCGAGGTGAATCCCTCGTCGGGCGTGCGTTCCGTATCCGCGGTCACCATCGTGACGCGATCGAACGCGACGGCGAGCTGCTCGGCCGCCACTTGCTGCAACGCGGTGCGCACGCCCTGTCCCAGCTCGCATTTGCCGGTGAAGACCGTGATGCTGCCATCGGTGCCGATGCGGATCCACGAATCGAGCATCGGGGTCTTCCCAAGACTTCCGGGCAGCTTCGCGCCTTCGGCGTCCTGCGCCCACGCGGCGCGCGGAATCGAGAATGCGATCACGAGCGCGCCGCCGGTCGCGAGGAATTCGCGGCGCCGCATCATTTCGCTCCCATGAGCTTGCCGGCGCGTGCGACCGCGCGGAGGATCCGCATGTGCGTTCCGCAACGGCACAGGTTGGGCTCCAGGGCTTTGCGGATCTCGTCCTCGGAGGCGCCGGGGTTCTTCTCGAGCAGCGCCTGGGCCCGCATCATCATCCCCGGAATGCAGTAACCGCACTGGGCGGCCTGTTCCTCGATGAATGCGCGCTGCACGGGCCCGGGCTTGTCGACGGTGCCGAGACCCTCGACCGTCGTGATGCGCCGTCCCGCGAGCGTGGAGACCGGCGTGATGCACGAGTAGATCGCCTCGCCATCCACCATCACCGTGCACGATCCGCATTGGCCGAGGCCGCAGCCGAACTTGGCGGCATTCAGCGCGAGCTCGCCTCGCAACACGTAGAGGAGCGGGGTGGAGGGATCCACGTCCACGTCGTGGCGGTGCCCGTTCACTTCCAGCGTGATCATCCGGGTTCCTTGTCGGCCTTGCGGACTTGTTCGTTCAAGTCGTTCCACTCGACGCCGTCGATCGTTCGCAGGTACGCGAGGAGGTCCACGAGCTGCTCGTCGGTGAGGGCGCCCCGGAATGCGGGCATCCATGGCTGCGCGCGATCCTCGCGCGGCACGATGCCATCGCGCACGATGTGGATCAAGTTGCTCGGCGTGGGAATCGCAAGTGCGATCGCCTCTTCGAGAGGAAGCGCGCCCCCGTCCGCCGAGCGGCCGCGCGTGTGGCAGTCCGCGCAGGCACCGGCGTAGACCTGCTTGCCGCGCTGGGCCGACGAATCGGCCGCTTCACTGCCTCGCGCGCGGTGTGGCGAGCTTCGCTCCATGCCGGCGATATATACAGCAAGTGCGTGCACGTCGCCGTGCGACGCGCGTCCGAGATTGTCGACGACGCCGCGCATGGGTCCCGCCGAAATGGCGTGGTGATCGGCGAGTCCCGTGGCGAGATAGGTCTCCAGGGCTTCGACGTTCCACGGTACCGGGGAGGGAGAATGTTCATTGAGCGCCGGTGCGTGCCACCCATCGACGTCGCCACCGGACAGGTACTCCGCGCTCTTCTCGCCTCCCAGCTTGTCGCGCGGCGTATGGCAATCGCTGCAGTGCGCGAGCGAATCGGCCAGGTAGGCGCCGCGATTCCAGGAAGCGTCCCGCGCGGGATCCGAGCGCGCCGGGCCCGGATGCAGGTAGCGTGCATTCCAGATCGCGACCGCGAATCGCGGCACGACCACGGTATTCGCCGGTGTTTCCGCGTGCACCGCTTCCCGCGTCATCACGAAGGCATAGAGCGCGTGGATGTCTTCGTCGGTGAGATGGGTGAAGTACGCGTAGGGGAATGCCGGATAGTAGTGGTGTCCCGCGGGATTCAGTCCCTCGCGCAACGCGCGGCGGAAGTCTTCCTCGCTCCAGCGGCCGATACCGGTGGCCTCGTCTGGCGTGATGTTGGTTCCATGCACCGTGCCGAAGGGCGTCTTCAGCGCGTACCCGCCGGCGAAGGGCTTGCCGCCCGGGGCCGTATGGCAGGTGACGCAATTGCCGAGCGCCGCGAGGTTCGCGCCCTTCGCGATGTCGGACGCCGGGAAGGTGCGCGGTCCCGGAGCGTGTCCTTCCATGGGCGCGGGCGCCGTGCAGGAGGCGCAGGCGAGGGCGAGGAGCGCGATGACACGGGACCACTGCATATGTTGTAACGCACCTCGTAGGAATCGACCGACTACGGATGAAACAGGGCCCCGGTCCGCCCGGGTTGGCCCCGGATTGACACCGGAATAGAATAGAAGTGCGCGGCTCTCCACCGCGTTTTGGGAGAACAATAATGCAGAACTTCTACGCGACGCTGGGCGTTACGCACGAAGTCACGCCCCAGATTGCCAAGATCGCATACGAGGGCAAGATGCGCGCCCTCGCGAAATCCGGCCTTCCGGAAGCCGAGAAGCGTTCCGAGGAGCGCCTCCTCAGCCAGGCTTACGCGACGCTTTCGAGCCCAGCCAAGAAGGATTGGTACGACAAGCAGTGGCTCAAGCACGGCGAGCGCGAGGAAATGGACGCCGTCGCATCGAACCGCCGGGGTTGGTTCGTGGCGGCCTCGGCCTCGATCCTGCTGATCGGCGGCCTCAGTTTCTACTACGTGAATCGCGCCAACGAACGGGAAAGGCTTCGCCTCGAGGAGGTCCGCCTCGCGAACGAGAAGGAGGCGGCGACCAAGCGGGCCGAGCTCGAGAAATCCATCGTCGATGCGGCGAAGGAAGCCGACCAGGCGCGCGTGGATCTCGCCAACCGCCAGCAGGCCGCGCGCGAACGCGCCTATTCCGATTCCCTGAGCCGCTCCGACCAGGCCCGCGCCTACGCGCAGCAATCGCAGATCCGCAACATGGAGCTCACCGCGGACCGCCAGCGCCAATACGAGGAGCAGCGCGCGCGCCAGCAGGAAGAGGTGACCCGGCGCCAGGCCCAGATGGAAGTGGAGCGCCAGAAGCGCTATCTCCAGCAGCGCGAGTACGAGGAGCAGCGCGCCGCCGCCGAGCGCGAGGCGCGAGTGCGCTACGAGGCCGACCGCCGCGCCATCGAAGCGCGCCGCAGCGCCACCCAGTAGCAGCGACGGCCATGGGCAGGATCCTGATTCTCGTCCTGCTCGCCATCGCGATCATGGCGATGGGCGGCTGCAAGCGCTCGGCGTCCCACGAGATGACCGCGGAAGAGCGCGACAAGATCATCGAAGAGAAGAAGCGCAACGCCAACTGGGGCAA
>DATGGI010000207.1:0-5034 GCA_035308545.1 Usitatibacter sp. | reverse complement strand
CGAGACGGGTCCGAAGCTCGGCCAGGTCGCCGCGGCGCAGTTCGTGATCGTGGGCGCCGTCACCGAGTTCGGCGTGCAGGACAAGGGCGGGAGCTTCAACATCGGTCTCGGCGGCAACGTGAAGGGCAACCCGCTCTCGTCGCTCTTCGGCGGCAAGCACCAGGAAGGATCGGTCGCCATCGACGTGCGCATCATCGACACTTCGACCACGCAAGTCGTCCAGGTCGTGACGGAGAAGGAGCCGATCTCGCAGAACTCCTACAACGCCTCGCTCAACTACAAGGCGATGGACATGGGCGGGGACCAGTTCAACAACACGCCGCTGGGCGAAGCCTCACGCAAGGTGATCGAGCGAGCCGTGGCCGATGTGATTGCAGCGGCCGCGAAAGAGCCCTGGCATGCGTTGCTCGTGGACTTCGACGGGAAAGAGGCCGTGATCAACGCGGGACGAAACGCGGGCGTGAAGCCGGGCGATCGTTTCAACGTGGAGCGCATCGGGCAGAAGCTCACCGATCCCGCCACGGGCGAAGTGCTGTCCGTGAAACGCATCGCGCTCGGCACGCTCGAAGTGAAGAGCGTCGAGGACCGCGTGTCGTTCGCGTCCTTCACCACCGCGGACGGCAACCAGCCCGTCCGTGGGGACCTGGTGATGTCGGCGCCGAAATAGGGCTAGCGGCAGACGCTCGTCGGAGTCGCGAACGCCTCTCGCGTGATCGTCTTGCTCTGCGTCACGCCGTTCAACGTGTAGTTGAACGTGCCGTTCGACGCGTCGGTGAACGTGAACGTCCCCGTGCCAACTTGCGTGACCACCACCTTGGTGGGATCGAACTGGTCGAATCGCGGTCCGCTCGTCGTGTAGAGGGCGCCGCCGTAAGTGTTGGCCGCCGTGTTCGTGCCCTGGGCCATCACGACCCACAGTCCCTTGCCGTTGGTGTCATACGTGAACCACGTGGCGAAGATGACGTTGTTCTGCTCGGTGATGTTGATGCCCCAACCAGATTGCGCGCTGCCCGCCCACCAGAGGTCCTGGTAGTTCGTGGAGGGCGTGCCCGACTCCATGCATAGCGCGGGAGCGTTCCCGTACACCTCGCGCATGATGTTCTTCGTCTGCGTGACGCCCTTGAGCGTGTAGTTGAAGGCGCCCGTGCTCGCATCGGTGAATGTGAACGTTGCGGTGCCGACCGGGGTCGCGACGACCTTGGTGCTGTCGAACTGGTCGAATCGCGGACCGCTCGTCTGGAAGATCTGGCCCGAGTACGTGTTGTTGCCGGTGAGAGCCGCATTCGGGAGCACGATCCACATCCCCGTGCCATCGGTGTCGTACGTAAACCACGTGGCGAAGATCGTGTTGCTTTGCTGCGTGATGTTGATGCCCCAGCCCGATTCGGAATTCGCCGGCGAGTTCCACCACAGGCCCTGGTAGGTGGGCGAGATCTGCCCCATCGTTCCCAGGAAGTTCTGCGGCGCGTTGAAAGCGACGTTGCCGGCACGGAAGAGCGCGTTGGCGCCGTCCATCGGGATCGTCGTGTAGGGGAATGTGTCGTAGCCGCCGCCCCAGTCGATGGAGCCTCCGTTCGTGAAAAGAAACCCATTGGGAATGATGTAGTCGGGTGTCACGATGCCCAGGTTCGCGAAACCCTGGGTGGCGAGGAGCATGGACTTGTAGTCCGTGCCGGTGCAGCCGTAGTACCCGCAGCCGGACGACGTGGACGTGTCGCTCGGAAGATCCTTCGCGAACGTGAAGATGTGCGGCGTGCTGCCCGGTTGCGAAACCGTGACAGCGTGTCCGGCGATGAACTCCTGGCCGCTCGAAAGCGCCACCAGCACGATGTACTGGATTGTGCCGTCGGCATTGGAATAGATCTGGTCCGTGCGCCACATGTGGAAGTTCGCGTGGGCGTAGCCGGAAAGCGACAGCAACAACGCCGTCACGAATCTGAAGGTCTTGGTCATGGGGCACCTCCTGCACAAGTTGTCACCCCCGCGAGGGCGGAGGCCCATCCACCGGTAAACGCCAATCCCCCGTTGGATATTCCCGTAAAATTGACGTTCAATGAGCAACGAAAACCGAATCGCCGAGGAAGCCGCCCGCCGACGCACCTTCGCCATCATTTCGCACCCGGACGCCGGCAAGACCACCCTTACCGAGAAGCTCCTGCTGTTCGCGGGCGCCATCCAGATCGCCGGCAGCGTGAAGGCCCGCAAGGCCACGCGCCACGCCACGAGCGACTGGATGGAGATCGAGAAGCAGCGCGGCATCTCGGTCGCGAGCTCCGTGATGCAGATGGAGTATCGCGGTCACGTGGTGAATCTCCTCGACACGCCTGGCCACCAGGACTTCTCCGAAGACACCTACCGGGTGCTCACCGCGGTCGACGCGGCGCTCATGGTGATCGACTCCGTGAACGGCGTGGAGGCGCAGACGATCCGCTTGCTCGAGGTGTGCCGCGCGCGCAACACGCCGATCATCACGTTCGTGAACAAGCTGGACCGCGAAGGCAAGGAGCCGCTTGCCCTCCTGGACGAGATCGAGCGCATCCTCGGCATGCCCACGGTGCCGTTCACGTGGCCAGTCGGGATGGGCAAGCGCTTCGGCGGCGTCTTCGACATCCGCAACGACCAGATGCGCGTCTTCCGGGCGGGCGAGGACCGGCGCGGCGGGGAGGAGGAAGTGATCGCGGGGCTCGGCAATCCCGAGAGCGAAAAGCGCTTCGGCGAAGTCTTCGCCCATGCGCGCTCGGAGATCGAGCTCCTGCAGGGCGCGTCCCACGAGTTCCATCGCGACGGGTTCCTCGCGGGCAAGCAGACGCCCGTCTTCTTCGGCTCGGCCATCAATAACTTCGGCGTGAAGGAAATCCTCGATTCCCTCATCGATCTCGCGCCGCCGCCGGGACCCAAGCCCGCGGTGCAGAGGATCGTGGAGCCCACCGAGGAAAAATTCACCGGCGTCGTCTTCAAGATCCAGGCGAACATGGATCCCGCGCACCGCGACCGCGTCGCGTTCGTTCGCGTGGCCTCGGGACGCTTCGAGCGCGGCATGAAGGTGAAGCTCGTCCGCACGGGCAAGGAAGTGAAGACCGCGAGCGCGGTTTCGTTCCTGTCCCAACGGCGCGAGGTGCTCGAGGACGCGTGGCCCGGCGACATCGTGGGATTGCCCAATCGGGGCGTGCTGCAGCTCGGCGACACGATCACGGAGGGCGAGACGCTGCAGTTCACGGGGCTTCCCTTCTTCGCCCCGGAAATCTTCTACAACGTCGAAGTGGCCGATCCCATGCGCAACAAGCAGCTTCGCGTGGGCCTGCAGCAACTCGGCGAGGAGGGCGCGATCCAGGTCTTCCGCCCGGTGCATGGCGGCCCGCTGCTGTTGGGCGCCGTAGGACAACTGCAGATCGACGTGGTGGCCCATCGCCTCGAGGGCGAATACCAGGCGCAGGCGCGCGTGACGCCCAGCAACTTCAAGCTCGCGCGCTGGATCACGGCCGAGGATCCCGCGGAAGTCGAGCGCTTCATCGAGGCCAACGCTTTCCGCGTCGCGCACGACGTGGTGAACGCGCCCGCGGTGCTATACGCGCACCAGGCCGAGCTCAAGGCGGCGCGCGAGATCTGGCCGAAGATCGAGTTCCACACCATGCGCGAGCATGGCGGGCTCGTCGTTCACTCGAACCGCATCGCCGCGTAACCCGCGAACGAGGGGTAGGTCATGCGCACGAGGTCCCGCATGTCGTCGGGCGAGACGGGCTTCATCGCGTAAGCGTGGGCTTTCACCGATTCCACCCGGGCGCGCTCCCGCTCCTCGGGGCTGCCGCACAGGATCACCACGGGCATCGTGCGAAGCTGGTCGTGCTCGCGGATGCGCTGCAGCACGCGCAGCCCATCGATGGGCGCGAGGCTCATGTCGAGCAGCACGAGGTCGGGCAGGGGGTGGCGGCTGCGCTCGTGGAAGCGGCCGCGTCCCAACAGGTAATCGAGCGCTTCCTGGCCACCGGTCACCACGCGCACCTCGTAGCCCAGGCCGTACTTGCGCAAGGCCTCGAGCGTCTTCTCGCGATCGGCGTGGTCGTCTTCGACCAGCAGGATGCGGGGTTCCTTCATCTCGTTCATGCCGTTGGTTTCCATGTCCGGGCTCCTTTGCGGACATACTCTGGGGCGGGGGACGGCCGGACGTCCTAAAGAAGTCCTAAAAGAGCCTCCGGCCAAAGTCGTTGCAGTTGCAACGGCGGCCGGAATCGATTGTGATGTGCGCCATAGGCGGGGAGGCCTATCCGCGCAATGCTTCGAGCATGAGGATTTTCCTGCTGGCGATGGGATTGGCGGCCTGCGCCCAGGCGTGGGCGCAATCCGTCCTGTTCATCAGTCCCGGCAAGTCCGACGAGGTGTACTGGGCCACGGCCGCCAGCGCCATGCAATCGGCCGCGCACGACCTGGGCATGCACCTCGAGGTGATCTACGCCGAACGCGATCACGTGCGCCCCATCGAGATCGCGCGCGAGATCGCGGCGCGGCCACGCCGGCCGGACTTCGTCATCGCCACCAACGACTACGCCACGGGTCCCGAGATCCTCAAGATCCTCGACGCGGCGGGCGTGAGGACGTTCCTCGCATTCAGCACCATTCCCGCGGGCGACCGTGGCGTGACCGGGGGACCGCGCGAGAAATACAAGGGTTGGCTGGGCTCGCTCGAGCCCCACGCCGAAGACGCGGGCTACCTCACGGCGAAAGCGCTGATCGCCCAGGCGCGCAAGGCCAATGCCCGGGCGAAAGACGGCAAGATTCATTTCATCGCGATCGCGGGCGATCGCACCACGACCTCGTCGGTCCGGCGCAACGAAGGCATGATGCGCGCGGTGGCCGAAGCGGGCGACGCGGTCGTGGACCAGACCGTGTACGCCGACTGGCAACGCGACAAGGCGGCGGAACAGGGGGAATGGCTCTTCGCGCGCTATCCGGAAGCGCGCGCCGTGTGGGCGGGCAACGACCTCATGGCTTTCGGCGCGATCCAGTCCTACGAGATTCGCGGCGGCGTGCCGGGGCAGG
>DATGGI010000206.1:0-23730 GCA_035308545.1 Usitatibacter sp. | reverse complement strand
ACGGCGCGCCGGAAATTCTCGGGGTCGTCGGGATCGACGAAGGTCGCCTCGATGCCGAGCTTCGGAAGGTTCACGCCGAGCATCGTGAGCGTGCCGCCGTAGAGCTTCGACGACGAGACGATGTGGTCGCCGCTTTGCATGAGGTTCAGGAACGCGACCATCTCGGCCGCCTGCCCCGAAGCCGTCGCCACCGCGGCGCGCCCGCCTTCGAGTGCCGCGACACGCTCCTCGAAGACCGCGGTCGTCGGGTTCGAAAGCCGCGTGTAGACGTTGCCGAACGTCTGCAGGTTGAAGAGGCTCGCGGCGTGGTCGGCGCTGTCGAAGACGTACGATGTCGTCTGATAGAGTGGAACCGCGCGCGACCCGGTCTGCGTATCCGGAATCTGGCCGGCGTGAAGGCACAGCGTCTCGAACCCGAATTCCCTGTCCGCCATATGGAGCCCCGCTACGTGAGAGCCGCTATGGTAATCGCCGCGGCCCTTTGGGTCACGGGATGCGCGAGCCTGCCGCCGCTCGAAGGCCGCACCGAGACGCGCGCCATCGCGGACACGGGTGACACGCGCCTTGCTCGCGCCGTCGCTCCGGCCGCCGCGGCCCACCCGGGAAAGACGGGAATCCACGGGCTGCCCAATCCGCTCGACGCTTTCGCGGCGCGCATGGTGCTCGCGGGCGTGGCCGAGAAATCGCTCGACGTGCAGTACTACATCTGGCGTGACGACCAGACGGGTTATCTGTTGTTCGATGCGTTGTGGCGCGCGGCCGAGCGGGGCGTTCGCGTGCGGCTCCTGCTGGACGACAACAATACCAAGGGGCTCGACGAGGTAATCGGCGTCCTCGACGGCCATCCCAACATCGAGGTGCGCCTCTACAATCCGGTCGCATACCGGAGCTCGCGCCTCATGAACTTCGTGACCGACTTCGAGCGCGTGAACCGGCGCATGCACAACAAGTCGTTCACCGCCGACAACCGCGCCGCGATCGTGGGCGGGCGAAACATAGGCAACGAATATTTCGGCGCGGGCGAGGACGTGCTCTTCGCGGACCTGGACGTGGTCGCGATCGGCGCGGCGGTGCAGGAGGTGTCCGATGCCTTCGATCTCTACTGGAATAGTCCCTCGGCCTACCCGGCGTCGGCGATCGTGCCCAAGCCCGCCCCCGACGCGGTCGATCGCCTCAAGGCGAAATTCGTCGAGGTGGGATCCGATCCCGAGTCGCGCAAGTACGAGGACGCGGTGCGGGCTTCGCCCCTCGTGACGAAGCTGCTCCAGGGAAGTCTCGAGATCGAGTGGGACGACGCTCGTGTCGTGCGCGACGATCCCGCGAAGACGCTCGACACGACCCAGCGCCACGATGTCCTCCTCATCACGGATCTGCTGCAGAGTTTCGGCCGCGCGGAAAAGTCGTTCGATCTCGTCTCGCCGTATTTCGTGCCGGGCAAGGAAGGCACCGCGGGACTGGCGGCATCGGCCGAGCGTGGAGTCGCGGTTCGCGTGCTCACGAATTCACTCTCGGCAACCGACGTGAGCGCCGTGCACGCCGGCTACGAAAAGTGGCGCAAGCCCCTGCTCCGCGCGGGCGTGAAGCTCTACGAGCTCAAGTCCACGTCCAGGGCGGTCGAGTCCGAGGAGAAGAAGGAACGCAAGGAGAAGAAAGGCAGCTCGCCCGAGAGCCTGCACGCCAAGACCTTCGCGCTCGACAACAAGCGCATCTTCGTGGGCTCGTTCAACTTCGACCCGCGCTCGGCTTTGCTCAACACGGAGATGGGCCTCGTGATCGAAAGCCCCGTGCTCGCCACGCGCCTCGCCGAGGCGATGGACATCGTGACCCGCGATGCCTACGAGCTACATCTCACGCCCGTGGGCGAGATCGAGTGGATCGAGCACGATCCCGCGGGCGACAAACGCTACGACACCGATCCCCAGACCACCGCCCTGAAGCGCGCGATGGTCTGGTTCATGTCGCTATTGCCGATCGACCGGCTGCTGTAGTCACTTCGCCGCCGCCTGGCCCGCCTTCGTGCGGTCGAGCACGGTCATCGCGCTGGCGACCACGCCCGCCACGTCGGAGACGTTGGCCGGAATGATGAGCGTGTTGCTCGCCTTCGCGAGGTTCGCGAACGCATCGATGTACTGGCCCGCGATCTTCAGGTTCGCCGCTTCCATGCCACCGGGTCCCGCGATCGCGGTCGCCACGACCTTCACCGCATTCGCGGTCGCTTCGGCCACGAGCTGGATCGCTCCCGCCTCGCCCGCGGCCTTGTTGATCTGGGCCTGCTTCTGGCCCTCGGACTCGAGGATCGCCGCCTGGCGCTGGCCGTCCGCGACGTTGATCTCCTGCTGGCGCTTGCCTTCGGAGGTCGCGATCACCGCGCGCTTCTCGCGCTCGGCCGTGATCTGCGCCTGCATCGAGCGCAGGATCGATTCGGGCGGCGTGAGGCTCTTGATCTCGTAGCGCAGCACCTTGATGCCCCACGTGCGGCCCGCTTCGTCGAGCACCTGCACCACCATGTGGTTGATCTCGTCGCGGCTCTCGAAAGTCTTGTCGAGCTCCATCTTGCCGATCGCCGAGCGCAACGCCGTCTGCGCGAGCTGCGTGATCGCCATGATGTAGTCCGAGGAACCGTAAGACGCGAGGCGCGGATCGACGACCTGGAAGTAGAGGATCCCGTCGACCGAGAGCTGCGTGTTGTCCTTGGTGATGCAGACCTGTTCGGGCACGTCGAGCGGCACTTCCTTCAACGAGTGGCGGTAGGCCACGCGGTCGAAGAACGGCACGATGAGGTTCAGGCCCGGCTCGAGCACGCGGAAGTACTTTCCGAATCGCTCGATCACCCATGCGTTCTGCTGCGGCACGATGCGCACGCCCTCGGCGACGAGGACGATGAACATCGCGACGATGAACGTTGCGACCGACAGCGCCGTGTTGTGCGTGAGCGAAGCGACCGCGATCGTGGCGAAGATCGCGATGATCGTCTTCCAGAACATTGGATGTCTCCCTTGTTGTTGGGGTTCGGGCCGGTGCCCTAGCGGGCCGGCGGAGTGCCTGCGATTACGAGCGTGTTGCCGTCCTGCCCTTCGATGTAGAGCGTGGTGCCCGGCGCGGGCCGCTCATCGGGACGCGAAAGCCTCGCGTCCCACGTCGTGCCGCGATATTTCACGCGCGCGATGTTCGCTGTCTCGTTGGCCCAGCCTTCCAGCACGACGGGCTGCCCGCGGTCGAGGAAATTGGATCCCTCGGGAGCCTTGGGTTGCCTCGAATGCCAGAGATGCACGACGTAGGCGCCCGCGACCGCGATGAGCCCGCTCACGATCGCCTGGGTGATGAAGCCGCCCTCGAACCACGCGACCGCCGCGCCCGCGAAAGCGCCGATGCCGATGACCAGCAGATAGAACGTCCCGGTGACGAGCTCCGCGATCACCAGCGCGATTCCCGCCACAATCCAGATCATCCAGAGATCCATGTCGTCCTCCGCACTTGGGCCCCGGGCCATGGTCGCAAATGCGACGCCCGGGGTGACATCATGATGAACGTCGTGCCGAAATCACCTTCGTGTTGACGCCCGCCCACCCGAGGCCTCCGAAGAAGCGGCCGTGCTCGATCTTCATGCAGCGGTTCTCGATCACCTCGAGCCCCGCGGCCTCGGCCTTGGCGCGCGCCTCGGCATTCTCGACGCCGAGCTGCATCCAGAGCACCTTCGCGCCGATGGCGATCGCCTCGTCGGCGATCGCGGGGATTTCGCTGGATTTCCGGAAGCAATCCACGACTTCCACCTTTTCGGGGATGTCGGACAGGCGCTTGTAGCACTTTTCGCCCAGAATGGTGTCGTAGGTCGGGTTCACTGGTATTACGCGGTACCCGTGCTCCTGCAGGTACTTGGCGGCGAAGTAGCTCGGGCGGTGCCATTGGGCGGACAGGCCCACGACCGCGATCACCCTGTAACGCCGCAGGATTCGCCGCGTCTTTTCACTATCATCCATGGTTGATTCTACCTTGATGCGCATGACGGATTTTCCAGTGTGCCGGGCCCTGTTGATGGCGCTCCTGATGCCGCTCGCCGCCCATGCGTTCAACCATACGGACACGGTGGCTCCGATCGCCGCGGGCAAGTTCTCGGTCGCCTGCACGAACATCGAGCAGAACACGTCGCTGATCGCATCCGGCGCTTCGGCCTCGGACTACTGGGAAGGACGCAACGGCCACTACGTCACCGACCTCATGTTGAATCCGACGCCCGTGACGGACTTCTTCGTCCCCGTGCCGGAGAACCGCTCCCTCTACGTGAACCACCACGGGGGCACCGTTCCCTTCGCGGCGATCATCTGCTATCCCACGACGGCGTCGAACACGGATCCGAACTACACGCTCCCCGGCAGCGGCGACGTGATCCCGCACATGCAGCCCGCGGGGCAGGCGCCGAAATTCCTGACCGTCGGCGAGTACTACCAGACGCTCGGCCTGGAGAGCCCCTTCAGCGAGCTCAACGGTTTCACCGCGACGCTTCCGACAATCGTCTTCTCGCACGGCCTCACGGGCAGCCCCATCAGCACGGGCTACGTGACGGTGCTGGTGCAGCTCGCGGCCCAGGGATTCATCGTCGCAGGCGTCTTCCATGGAGATCCGCGATTCTCGATCGTGCGCATCGAGACCGTGAGCGACGCGATCTATCTCATCGCAAACTTCGGCGAGGTGGTCGAGCTCGAGGCGCTGCGCCCGCTGTCCCTCAAGGTGATGCTCGACAAGCTCCTTGCCGATCCCGATTTCGGCAAGGCCATCAGCACCACGCAGATCGGCGGATTCGGCGCATCCATGGGCGGCGCCGCGATGACCTATCTCGCCGGCGGATGGATGAGCACGACGATCGGCGCGCATTGCGACGAGCCCGTCCACGATCCGCGCATCAGCGCCTTCGCGGGCTACGTTCCCTGGGCGGGTTACTCGTTCCTGCCCGCGTACTGCAGCGACGAGAGCGGCGCCGCCTTCGTGAACAAGCCGTACCTCGCGATGTCGGGCACCGCCGACACGACCGCTCCGCTCCCGCAGATGAAGGAGGCGGTCAACAACTTCACGAACACGCGCTACATGGTGGAGTTGCAGGACGGCCAGCACGAGCTGCGGCCGCAGGACGCGCCCATGGTCATGACCTGGATCGTCACGTACTTCAACACCTATCTCCACACCGCGTATTCACCCGCTTTCGGCCAGCTTGCGAAGATGAACAACGTGAGCGGGCCGGGACGCGTCACCAACATGACGGTGGACGTGCACATCCCGTTTCCCAATTCAGGGAGCGAGCTCACGGTGCAGGAGCTGTACAACCCGGTGCTCAATCACTACTACTACACGATGGATGCGTCCGACGCGGCGCGGCTCACCACATCACCGTACTCGTCATGGACGGCCACGGGGAACGGATTCAAGGCCTGGCCCTCGGCGTACATCACCGGTGGAAATCAGTGGACGCTCTCGCCCGTGTGCCGCTTCGATCTCGCGGGGCGCGCCGGGGCCGGGTTCTCCTTCTTCAGCGCGAGCCAAAGCGATTGCGACATGTTGAAAACGAATCGCGGCTGGAATTACTACGGCACTGCGTGGTGGGCAGTGCCCGTCGATGCGAACCTGCGCTGCCCCGACGGCTTCATCGGCGTGAACCGCGCCTACAACAACGGCGCCGCGCGCTTCGACTCCAACCATCGCTACAGCACGAGCGATTCCATCATGAGGGAGATGCAGCGCGATGGGTGGTCGTACGAGGCGACGGTGATGTGCTCGCAGCCCTGAGGATCAGCGTTTCTCGATATCCGCGACGTCTCTCGCCGCCCAGCCCTAGCTCTTCTTCCCGTCGAGGCCTTTGCTCGAATGGTCGTTGGCCTGGCCGGGTAGCGGCATGGCCGACGACTCCTGCGCGCCCGTCATGGCCGGAGCAGGGGCTGCGTCGGCAGCAGCAGCAGCATCCGCGGCGGCATCTTCCCGCTCCGCCCGGATCATCTCCGGATTGTCTTTCGTGAACACGGTAGCGGCGTCGGGCAAGTGCGGGTCACCGTCCCACACTTTCACGATCGAGCTCCCCGGATGGCAACCTGCGAGCATGGCCACGATCGCGGTGCCGGCCAGGAACGTACCGACTGGTGTTTTCATTTCAATGCACTCCTTATCGAGCCAATACCAGTAACGAGTAGCCCCCGAGCAGGCGTGCCGCCGTATCCGGGCTCGCGGCGAACATCGCCTCCCGCGGCCCCTTGAGGAGCTGCGACTTCCAGCCGAGGCCGCCCAGTTCCGTGCGGCCCGACGTGTAGCAGTGGTCGATCACCTCGTAGCCGCAGTCCTCGAGCGTGGCGAGCGCGGTTTCCTTCGAGAAATGGTGGATGTGCCCGACGGACCTGCGCGCTTCGATCAGCGGGGCCGCGCGCATGACCTGCAGCGCCGAGAGCTCGAGCGGAATGTGGAAGATCTTGTGCTCGCCCCGCGGCCGCAGCGCGCGCAGGAAGCCGAAGTAGTCCTCCACGTGCTCGAAGACGTCGATCGCCAACACCACGTCGAAGTGCTCGTCCGAATCGAGGAGATTCCCGAAGCGGAACGAGACTCGCGCGGTGGACTTGGGCGCGCAGAGACCGAACGCCTCGGGTGAGATTTCGTATCCGGTGAAGCGCGTTTCCGGATCAAGAAGCCGCGAGAGCGTGCACAGGATCTCGCCGGCCCCGCATCCAACCTCGCAGACGGTCCGCGGCGCGATGCCATGGCGCGCCAGCATCGTGGCGATGTGGCCCGCCTTCCACGCCGAGTCGTCGGCATGCCAATCGGGGTTGTTCCTGAGATAGGTGCCGTCGCTGTAGATCGTCGTTTCCATACGACGCCAGCTTAGGAATCCCCGATTGCAGGACCGCCGTCCCGCGCTAGTCCTTTCGGACTACGAGCAGACGCTGGGCGGGCTCATGAAGACCTCGCGTGTGATGGGCTTCACGATCGTCGTGCCGTCCACGACCGCCGTGAACGTGCCGTTGCTCGCGTCGGAAAAGGAGAGGCTCACGGAACCCACGGTCGTGACCTGCACCTGCGAGGGATCCCAGGGCTGCGCGTTGTAGGCGGGGCCGGTGGTGCGGTAGAGCGCGCCCGAATACGTGCCGTCGCCCGACTTCGCGACGTTCGACGCGACCAGCCACATTCCCTTGCCCGTGGCGTCGTACGTGAACCACGTCACGAAGAGCGTGTCGCCCTGGTGCGTGATGTTCATGCCCCAGCCCGACTCGCTTCCCGCGGAATGCCACCAGAGGTCCTGGTAGTTGGGCGTCGCGCCCTGGCTGCCACCCTCCGAGCAGGACGGCACCGACGCGGCATAGACCTCGCGCGCGATCGATTTCGTCTGCGTCGTGCCGTTCACGACCGCCGTGAACGTGCCGTTGTTCGCGTCGCTGAAGGAGAAGCTCGCGGTGCCGACGGGCGTGGCCTGCACGCTCGATGGATCGAACGTCGCCGCGTTGAACGCGGGGCCGGTCGTTCGATAGAGCGTTCCCGCATAGGCATTCGCGCCCGTACTCTGCCCGTTGGGCATCACGAGCCACATGCCGCTGCCGTCCGTGTCGTACGTGAACCATGTCGAGAAGAGCGTGCTGCCCTGCTGCGTGAAGTTGATGCCCCATCCGGATTCGGAGCCGGTGTTCGAACGCCACCACAATCCCTGGACGTTGACAGATGCGTCCGACGCCTGCGCGACGGCGGCTGTGATCATCTGCGTGATGGGACCCGCGATGCCCGCCGAATAGGAGCCGCTGCCGGAGTACACGCCGGTAATGGCGTGGGCTCCCGTGGTCAGCGCACTCGTGACACAGGTCGCGATCCCCGAGGAAGACACGGTCGAGCTCGCGCAACCGGCAATCGCAGCGCCGTTGTCCTTGAAGGCGACAGTCCCGCCGGAACCCGGAATCGTCGCCGTGAACGTCACCGGCTTGCCGGACACGCTCGTGTAGCTGGACGAGTCCATTCCGAAAGAGACGGGGAGCACCGGCGCCACCGGCGCGGAACCTGCGATTGTCAGCGTGATCGGGCCTGCCATGGCGGCGCCGTACGTCGAGTCGCCCGAGTATGCCGCCGTGACCTTGTGCTGCCCGCTCGCCAGCGAGTTCGTGCTGCATTGCGCCGCGCCCGAAGAGAGCGACACTTTGGAGCATCCGTTGATCGCAGCGCCGTCGGAGGCGAAGCTCACGACTCCGGTGGGAGTTCCCCCGTTGCCGAGGAAGCGCGCCGTGATCGTCAGGCTCTGGCCCGGTGCGGCCGAGTAGGCCGACGAATCCATCGTCGCCGAGGCTGCCGCCGGAGATGTGGTCGAAGGCGGCGGCGAGGTTACCGGCGGAACGGTCGGCGGGACCGGAGCGCCGGTGGTGCCCACACCCTCCAGCGGTTCCAACGCTACGGCGGCCGCACTCGTTCCGCGCACGATGCGATCGTAGATGATCGAGCTCGGTTGGCCGGTGGCATCGTGGTAGTTGGCGATCTTCAGGTAGCACGAGATGCCGGAATACAGGGTCGCGCCCGAATACGACAGGATCTTGCTGCCGTTGAGCCACGCCTCGCTCAATCCATTGCCGCTGGAGCTCCACCTGATGTGCAGGACGTAGTCGTACCAGACGTTGCGCGTCACGTTGTTCACGGCGCCGTAGGGGTCCGCAATCTGGACGCGGTACTGCCCTCCATTGAGCTGGGCGCCGCCGTAGCCGCTGATCCTCAGCCCCGATTCGCCGCGAGCCTCAATGCTGAAGTTCGGCAGGCCGCTGTCGGAATTGTGGTGGAAGTCGATGAAGACACCCCCCTGGCCCGGCGCCGGAAACGAGTAGTCGGAGGGGTACATCACGGAGACCGCCCACCATTCCTCCTGGCCCTCGTTGCAGTAGCTCGCATCCGGCGGCTTCGACAGATCGTCGCGTTCCCATGTGCCGCTGCCGTGCACATTGTTGTCGCCGGGCTCGGTGTGCAAGCGCACCGCATGCGAGCCGCTTCGACCGGGAGCGATGATGGTGCTACGGCGCTCCGTGGAGGGCGGCGCATCGCCGATCGCGGACTGCTCCGCGAAATCGCAGTAGCCGTTCTCGAAATCGCACGAGTAGCTCGCGCCCGCGGGAATCGATGTCGACTGGGCCGACGCGCCACGCGGCCAGAGCGCGGCGCAGGTGATCGCGAAACCGATCGTCGTGGCGACCAGCGCACGAAAGGCCATCTGCTGAAGGGGATTTGCTACGGCGGGCGCGCGAACGCGGCGGGCGCCCGAAAGGACGGCTTGCTGCATGTTTCATCTCCAGGACCGAGCGAGACGGCTATGCGCAGAGCCGATGCCAGGCGAAATTCGTCAGCGGTTTCTTGTGAAAAAACCCCTGGAGGGCAGAAGCGTCGTTGTAGGAATACATGAACGATGCTTGTAGGCGATCCGGAGGTTTTTCTGTAGGCTGCATCCTACCCGAGACCGCGAGCGAAAATACTCCCGCCGACGAAAATATTTCGTCGATGAGATGAAAAAAAGATAAAAACTAGTCCGGGCGGACTAGCAAATGGCCATCAGCTCCACAAGCTGCGATATGCGGCCAGCAGTTTCGGAACCTCGTAGCGCCATTCGAGCTCGTTCTCGACGCGCTCACGGCCATAGGCTCCCATCGCCGCGCGCCGCGCGGGATCGTCGATGAGCTCGACGATCCTGGCCGCGAGGTCCCGGGAGTCGTTGGCCTTCGCATAGAGCGAGGCTTCGCGCGCGGAGAAGCGCCCTTCCGTGAGATCGAACTGCACGATGGGCTTGCCGAGCGCCATGTACTCCATGATCTTGTTCATGGTGGACTTGTCGTTCATGTCGTTCGCGATGTCGGGATTCACGCAGACGTCGGCCGTATTCAGCATCGCGAGGAGCTCTGCGTCGGGCACGCGCCCGGTGAACGTGACGTAGTCCTCGATCTCGAGCGTCTTCGCGAGCGCCTTCATCTCCTCGAGCGACGTTCCTCCGCCGACGAGGCCGAAGTGGATGTCGTGGCGGCCGTGCGTCTTCACGATCTCGCGCGCCGCATGGAGCAGGAGGTCGATGCCCTCCTGCTTGCCCATCACGCCCACGTATCCCACGAGGAAGCGCCGGCCGCGCTTGAGCGACGGATCCGGCGGCATGATGCGCAGGCGCTCGAGGCTGGGGCCGCTGCGCACGACGAAGACCTTGCCGGGATCCATGCCGCCGCGCCCCGTCGCGATCCCCCGGTAGGACTCGTTGGTCGCGATCGACACGTCGGCGGTCCTGAACGTGAGCCGCTCGAGGAACACCATGAGCTTCCAGAAGAGGTCGCGCCTTCCGAACTTCGCCTCGTAAAGCTCCGGGTTGATGTCGTGGTGGTCGAAGACGAACTTCTTGCCGAGGAGCTTGAAGCCGCCGCCGATGAGGAAGAAGAGGTCGGGCGGATTGCAGGCGTGGATCACGTCGAACCCGCGCGTCGCGAGCACGCGCCACGCGAGCACGGACGTCCAGAAGAGCGCAAGCCCGTACTCCAGCGCGTAACCGGCCGCGCCGCTCGCCTCGACGGCGAGGTCATAGCGATGGATCGCGATGCCGTCGATCTCCTCGAAGTGCTTCTCGAAACCCTTGCCGGTCGGGCAGATGATCGACACGCCGTAGCCCGCCGCCGCGAGCGCGGTCGCCTCCTGCCACACGCGGCGGTCGAACGGGCTCGGCAGGTTCTCGACCAGGAAGAGAACTCGCCTCACGCGCCCCATCGCCCTACCAGCAGAGGCCGTCGTACACGCCCGCGACGCTGCGCTGCTCCGTGATCCGCACGAGGTCCACGATCTGCTGGTTCTCGCCGATGCGGCTCGGGATGTCGCGGAACTCCGGCGCGCCGTTGCCGATCACGAGCGTGGATGCGTGCGCGAGCACTTCGTCGATCGAGCCCACCATCAGCTTCGAGATGTGGGGAATGTGGTTGAGGATGTAGTCGCGGTTGGCGCCGTGGATCGAGGCCATGCGCACGTTCGTGTCGTAGACGCGCAGGTCGTAGCCCTTGCCGATGAGGCGCTCGACCAGCTCCACCATGGGGCTTTCGCGCAGGTCGTCGGTGCCCGCCTTGAAGCTGAAGCCGAGGATGCCGACCTTCTTCGAGCCCTTCTCGATCACCGCGCGGATGCCGCGCTCGATCTGCTCGTCGTTGGAAGGCAGGATCGCATCGATGATCGGCACGCTCACGTCGAGGAGCTTCGCCTTGTATGCGAGCGCGCGCACGTCCTTCGGCAAGCACGAGCCGCCGAACGCGAAGCCCGGCTTCAGGTAGTAGCGCGAGAGATTGAGCTTCGTGTCCTGGCAGAAGATGTCCATCAGCTTGTGGCTGTCGAGACCGAGGCCCTTGCAGATATTGCCGATCTCGTTGGCGAATCCGACCTTCAGCGCGTGCCACGCGTTGTCGGCGTACTTCACCATTTCGGCCGTCTCGTAGTCCGTGCGGATCATCGGCCCGGGCATGTGGCCGTAGAGCTTCGCGACCACGTCGCCGCTGCCCTTCTCGACTTCGCCGATGACTGTCTTGGGCGGACTGAAGTAGTCCTGCACGGCCGTGCCTTCGCGCAGGAATTCCGGATTGATGCACAGGCCGAAGTCGATTCCCGCCTTGAGGCCCGAAGCCGCCTCGAGCGTGGGAATCACCACGGACTTCATGCTGCCGGGCAGCAGCGTGCTGCGCAGGACCACGGTGTGCCCCGGATGGTCGCGCAGCGCTTCGCCGATCTGTTCGCAGACGCGGCGCACGAACTTGAGGTCGATGTGGCCGTTGCCGAGGCTGGGCGTGCCGACGCAGACGAGCGAGAGATCCGTGTGCCGCACCGCATTGGCGACGTCGGTCGTGGCGCGCAGGTTCCCCGCGGCGACGGCGGCGGCGATGATCTCGCCGATGTCCTTCTCGATGATCGGCGTCTTGCCGGCGTTGACGAGATCCACCTTGGCCTGCTGGGGATCGACGCCGATCACTTCGTGCCCTTCCTTCGCGAGGCAGCCGGCGGAAACCGCGCCGACGTAGCCAAGGCCCATGATGCTGATCTTCATCGCTGGATGCTCCGGGAGTGAGCCTGAAGCATGGCGCGCCGATTTGACTACGCGCGCCGCCCCAGAAATGCGCGCGGTGGTTCTTTCGGACTATGCGCGGCGTGAACGCAACCGGGAGCGATCTCGGACCACAGCGCTTCCAGCCGCGGAACGAGGGCGTCGGCCGAGAACCGCTCGCGCGCCGCGCACCGCGCGGCTTCCCCCACTCGATGCCGCGCCGGTGCATCCGTGAGAAGCATCGTGAGCGCCCGGGCGAGCCCTTCGACGTCGCGGGGCTCGAGGATGATTCCCGAGTGACCATCGTCGATCGCGGTGGGAACCCCGCCGACGCGCGTGGCCACCACGGGAAGCCCCGCGGCCATCGCTTCGAGCACGGACATGGGAAGCGCCTCGTAGTGCGACGGCAGCGTGAAGACGGATGCCTCGCGCAGCAGGCGTGCCTTGTCCTCGCCGAGGATCCATCCGGGCGTCTCCACCGAACCCGCGACACCCAGTTCCTCCGCGAGCGCGCGCGCCGCGTCGACTTCACCGGATCCCGCGAGCACGAGCCGCGCATCGGGCACGCGGCGAAGCACCGCCGGCCACGCGCGCACCAAATCATGCACGCCCTTGCGTTCACACACGATGCCGAGAAAGAGCACCCGCGGAACGCCCTCTGGCGCCGGACGCCACGAGGGAATCGAAACCGGATTCGCTATTACCTGGATGCACCTCGGTTCCACGGCGGAAAGCGCGACGCGCCACTCCTCCGAAAGGGCGATCACGCATCGCGCGCCGCCGTAGATCCAGCGGATGAAGCGCCGCACGGGCCGCGAGCGCGCGCGATAGAACTCGATGAAGTTCCCGCCATGCATGTGCAGGAGATAGGGGACACGCAGCAACCGCGCGGGCACGATGAAGAGCGACTTGCGCCAGAAGCTCGCGTCGGAGGCGATGTGAACGTGGAGGAGCGCGACCCGTCCCGCGAGGAGCCAGCCCAGGAAGACGAAGAGGCTTCGCGCCGCCTGCCACGCTTTCAGCAGCTTCGATCCATCGCGATGGGTCGCGAGGTAGCGCGCATGCCAGCGGTCGAAGAGTCCGTGGTCGTGGCACACGTTCACCATCGCGGAGACTCCGCCGCGCACATCGCGGCGCGGGCCGATCATCACGATCCCGCGCCTCATGTCAGCACGCGATCGCGGTGCGAAGCACAACGCGTCCCGAGACCTGCGCGCGCCACACCAGCGTGGGCGCCGGGCGCTTGCGGTCGAAAGCGCGCGAGACCCATCCGCCCCGGGGATTCGAGCTGCCCTCGAGGAGCGCGACCTCGCATCCTTCGATCCGCGGGAAGGTGACATGGATCGCGCGGCCTCCGCGCTTGATGCACGCACTACCCTCGCGCAGCTTCACGCCGCATTCCTCGTGGCAGTGCAGGAAGAGCTCGATCGAGTGGTCGGCGTGCATCCACAGAGTGTCCTCGATCGTGATTCGCCGCAGCTCCCGGTCGAGCACGATGCGCCGCCGGTGCATCACCGGATCTTCGAGGGCGAGATACCCGTCGTGCCAGCCCTCGAAGCAATCGCGCCCGGCTCCGACCTGCCAGCGAATGCACGCGGCGTTCGCCTTTCGAAGCCACATGAAATTGCCGCCCGGCTGCGACTGGTCGCGTCCGTCGACGCGAACCGTGTTGTGCGCCCCGGTGCCCCGGAAGTAGGAGCGCCATTCGCCTTGCGTGTGATACGCGTACGTTCCGGGATCCACGAGGAATTCGTCGCCGCCTACCGAAAGCGTGAACGAAAGCGCGTCGGCGTGGCCGTGGGCGGCGATCTCCCGATAACCGAGCGGCCCCGCATCGGCGACCAGGCGGATCTCGCCGGGCGACTCGAACTCCGTGCCGAGGACGTAGTACCCGCCGTCGGGAAATTCGCGGCGTATCGGGAGCACGGCGTTCGACGCGTCGATCGAATCGAACGCATCTCCCGCGGACGTCCCGAAGAGCCAGCGGGTCTTGTCGTCGAGCGCTCCGGCCTTCGCCTTGAAGTCGCCGCGCGCGAAGAGGAGCGCGCCGCCCGCGAGGAGCGAGCGATACCGGCAGAACGACGCGCGGGGGTCGAGGCGCACCACGAACCCGTCGTCCGCGTCGCCGAACATCGGGATGTTGCCGCCCCGGTCCATGATCGAAGCGACGAACACCAGCATCGCCTCGATGCGCGCGGCGTACGCCGGAGAAAAATCGTCGCGGTTCGCTCGTCCGGCTAGAAGCGGGATCATCAGCAGGTCGAGTTCGAATTGCTGGTAGGACACCGCCTGCTCGCGGTTCACGCCGTCGGGCGCGTTCTGCAGCAGCGCCTCGCGCTCCAGGATCTTCTTCGATTCCTTCCGCCATTGCGCCGATGTTTCCCAATGCGGCCACGCGACGCTCGCAAGATAGAGGCCGGCCGCCTCGCCCACGAGGTGGTTGTTCGCGGACGAGTGCAGCGACAGGTGTCCCGAGATGAATGAAGCGTGCTGGTAGATCGACTCGAGCCAGCGCTCGCGGAACGCCCTCCCCGAGGCGCCCTCGAAAAGCACCGAGTCGAGGCCACCGAGCAACTGCCAGGCGAACGCCCAGTTGATGAGCCTCAATCCCAGCTCGAGCGAGCTCGACCACTGCGCGCCCATGCGGAACGGGCACGCGTCGAACCAGCTCTCCAGGTGCGAACGCGCCGTCTGGGCAAAGCGCGCGTCGCCCGACATCGAGTACGCCTGGGCGAGCGTCACCAGGTGCAGGTGGCGGTTGGGCTCCCACAGGTACTTGCAATCGCCGACGCGCGAAGGATCGCGGTAGTCGAGCGCCTTGCCGAATTCGAGGGGCGCATCGATGCCCGTCTTCGGATCGCGGTTCCAGCGCGGCGGATTGCCGAGCTCGACATTTTCCAGCGCAAAGATATCGAACCGGCCGTCGATCACGCGATTCGCGGCGGCCACGTAGGGCTGCGGATCCATCGCGGAATCGCGATAGATCCACGGATTGGCACGACGCGTGAGATCGGCGGCCGGCACGATGCACGGCGCGAATCCCCAACGCTCCGCGCGAATCGTGGCGGCCCTCGCCACGCGGTGGCCGATCTCCGCCGCCGACATGCAGCGCAGCCGGTTCACCTTCCACGCGAGCCCGGGGCTCACGCGTATTGACGGTGCCAGATCTCGAGATTGAGCAATGCCCATAGGAGCTTTTCGTGGTTTTGGCGGCCGTCGACGTGATCGTCGACCATGTGGTCGAGCACGCGCGTGTCGTAATAAGCGCGGGTCTTCGATCCGGCGCCGCGAAGGTGGTCGTGGATGTATCCCTTGAGCGGCCCCTGGAACCAACGGTTCACCGGCACCCGGAATCCCACTTTCGGCCGATCGAGGATCGCCGGGGGGACCAGGCTTCGCACCGCCTCGCGCAGGATCCATTTGGTCTTCATGCCGTTCACCCGGCAATTGTCGGGAAGAGACGAGACATATCCCGCGAGCTTGTGGTCGAGGAATGGCACGCGCGACTCGATCGAGGCCGCCATCGTCATCCGGTCGGCGCGCTCGAGCAGGTTGTCGGGAAGCCAGCTCGTCTGGTCGAAATAGAGCATCCGTCGCAGCGTCGAAGTGCCGGGCGACGCGTCGAAGGGCGGCTCGCCATCCTGCGGCTCGCCGCCGGGACGCAGCACCGTGAGCCGCTCGCGCTCCGCATTGTCCAGGGCGCCGAACCAGCGCACGTAGCGCTCGTGCCAGTCTTCGATGTTGAGGTTGGCGATGGCGGTCTTCGCGCGGCGGAAATCGTAGGGCAACGAATGCGTGAGCGGCGCGATGAGGCGGTTGCGGATGTATCCGGGCAACAGCTGGTAGGCCTGGGCGAAGCGCTCGTAGACGTGCTTGGGATAGCCGCCGAGGATCTCGTCGCTGCCCTCGCCCGTGAGCACCATCTTCACGGTGCGCGAGGATTCTTTCGCGAGCATGTAGATTGGGATGTCCGAGGGCTCCGATACGGGCGCGTCGCGATGGCCGACGAGCGCGGGAAGGTTGTCGACGATGTCGTCGAAATCGACGGTGAGCTCGCAGTGCTGGGTGCCGAAGTGCTTCGCGATCACGCTCGCGTGGGCGAGCTCGCTGTAGCCGCGCTCGCCGAAGCCCACCGAGAAGGTGCGCACCTTGTCGTTGTGGCGCGTCATGAGTGCCACGATCGTCGAAGAGTCGAGCCCTCCCGAGAGGAACGCGCCGAACGGTACGTCGCTCACCATCTGGAGCTTCACCGATTCGTCGAGGCGGCCGAGGAACGTGGCGACCGCGTCGCCGTCATTCGCCTTCGCGCGCGGATCGCGATCGGGCGCATTCCAGTAACGCCGCTCCGTGAGCACGCCCCGGGTCCACGTCGCGGTCGTGCCGGGCGCGAGCTTGCGGATGCCCTGGAAGAGCGTCTTCGGACCGGGCACGTAGCGGTAGGCGAGGAAGTCCCACACGGCGGGAAGGTCCACGCCGGGTTTCGCCCGCGGCAGCTGCAGGAGCGCCTTGATCTCGGAAGCGAAGTACAGCCCCCGAGAATCCTGCGCGATGAAGAGCGGCTTTTCGCCGAACCGGTCGCGCGCGAGGAAGAGTCTCTGGTTCTTCGCGTCCCAAAGGGCGAAGGCGAACATTCCACGCAGGTGCTCGACCACGTCCTCGCCCCAATGCTGGTAGGCGCGGAGCAGCACTTCGGTATCGGAGTCGTGCGTGAACCGGTAGCCATATGCCTGGAGCTCGCCGCGCAGCTCCCGGAAGTTGTAGATCTCGCCGTTGAACGTGATCGCGAGCCCCGCGTCCTCGTCGCACATCGGCTGCTTGCCGCCCTCGGGATCGATGATGGCGAGGCGGCGGTGGCCGAGGATCACGCGCTCGCCGCGCGCCGTGAAGTATTCGGCGATGCCGTCGCCATCGGGCCCGCGATGGGCAAGGCTCGCGAGCATCCGGCCCATGACCTCGCGGGTGATGCCGCTGTCGGCGTTGGCGATGGTGCCGGCGATTCCGCACATGCCCGTCATGCCTCCAGCGCCGCGCCGAAGTAACGGCGAAGGTCGATGTTCTGGACCATCATGCGGGCCTTGCCGCGTGGAGTGCGCGTGATCGCCTCCACCTGCACGACCTCGACATCGCAGCCGCCCTGGGTCTTGCCCGCGACGGCGCTCGCGATGCGCGAGGCCTGGTCGCCGGTGAGCCGCGGATCCGCGACGACCTTGAGCACCAGCTTGCCGGGCCGGTCCTGCTCGTACTGGATCGCCTCGACTTGCGCGAGCTCCGGAAAATGCGCGACGCCGATCGTGGTGATGGATACGAGGCGTTCGTCGCGGCAGACGATGAATTCCTGCATGCGCCCGGCGATGCGCTCGCACGCGGGATAGCCCGGCAGGTCGGGATGGCCTCGATCACTCAGCATGGCGACGTCGCCCGTCCGATAGCGGACGAAGGGCATCACCTTGTTGTCGAAGCTCGTCCCCACCACGAATCCCGGCTTTCCCGGCTGGGTGACGGGCTGGTCCGCGGCATCGAGCAACTCGAAGCGCCCGTATTGCGGCCAGAAGAAATAGCGCTCGTCGCCGGGCATCGAGGCGGCCATCAGCACGCGCTCAGAGTGGCCATAGTGCGAAAGGATCGGGCAGGCGAACACCTCGCGGAACTTTTCCATCTGGAAGTCGTGGACGTTCTCCGAGTACAGCATCACGCCCTTCACGCCGCGCGTGAACTCGGGAAGCGGATTCGCGGCGAGCCAGCGCGCGAGCGGAAAGAGCGCCGACGGAAACGCCTCGATGAACGCCGGCCGGTGCAGCGCGAGCGCCTCGGCATAGGCCGGCATGTAGCGCTTCTCGAGGTGATCCGACGAGAGCACCAGCTGCCGCTTGATGGGCTCGCGCATCCAGACGCGGCCCCCGGATTGCGCCGCGCTCGCCACGGTGCGTCCGCGCAACGCGAGCATGAGATCGCGGGGACCTGCGCCGGCGCGGCTGCGAAAATCTCCGATGAACGCCGACTCCTTCGCGCGCGTCACGTGCTTCTGCACGTAGAACCGCATCGGATTGCGCGTCGAGCCCCCGGTGAACATCTCCAGGCGCGAGCTCTCCGGCATCGCGCGCGAGAGGTAGCGCTCGGGATCGCGCTTGATGTCGAGCTTGTCGGTGACGGGCAAATGCCGCAGCACGTCGCGCGAATCCCGGTGCCGGTCGAGCAGCCCGCGAAAATCCCGTAAGGCGGGCACGGTCTCGAGCGCCCAGTGCAGGTTCTCGCGGAGCTTGAATTCGGCGAGGTCCTCGACGGCGCCCTGGCCGATCTCGGCGCGAAAGCGATCGTAGGCGCTGCCGAAGCGAAGGCGCGGCGGAAGCCACGAGTAGACGTGCCCGGCCGAAGCCTTGACCCACGACGGCGCGTCGAGATAGCGGCCGAGATGCGGATGCAGGAAATCTTCGAGGGCCATGTTCGCGGCGGTCACGGCCGTCTCATGCCACGGGCACTCGCGCCACGGCGGCCGGCGCCGGAACGGGATCCGCGGGCGCCGCGTCGCGCTTCGCGATGAACGGGTACTCGAGGTGGCGATACGTGAACGCGGACAGGCTCAATGCGAGAAGCGCCGCGGTCGCCGCCACCGCCCAATGCTGGCCGCCGGTGAGTTCCGCCACCGGGAAGGCTCCATCGACGATCCGGAAAACGACGTACAGCACGATGCAGTGCAGCAGGTAGAAGCTGTAGCTCACGGCGCCGAAGAGCTGCGCCGCGCGCGTGCGAAGGAGGCCGAAGATCGTATTGCCGTCGACCACGAAGAGGAATGCGACGAAGAGCAGCGCGATGGGCGCGGGATGGTAGGCGGTGTCGAATCCTGCGGGGACCGCGGCGACCGCGGCGAGCGGAACCGGCGCGAGCCACCATTTCGCGAGGCGGCCCTCGAGGAGGCGGCTTTCGACCGCTGTCGCCGCGAGGACGCCGCACACGAAGCAGAGCGTGAGCGGTGCCTGGATGCCGAAGAACACCGCGGCCGCGACGAGGAACCAGAAGAGCGCGCCGCGCGCGAAAAGCGCGAGGAGCGGCAACGCGAGGTAGAAGGTCCACTCGTAGGCGAGAGTCCAGTAGACCGGGTTGATGAAGTGCGCGTCCTTCACGCCGTTCAGGTCCTGTCCGCTCATGAAGCCGAAGGACAGCCACGCGCGGAGCTCTTTCAGGATCGTCAGCGGTGGTTCCTGCGGCGCGAACCCGGTCAGGGCCGCGACGACGATCACGACCAGCGCCACGGACAGCGCATACATCGGCACCAGGCGGCGGAGACGGGAGACATAGAGCGCCCGCGCGTCGAACGCGTCTTTCGAGCGCAACACGCGGCGCCAGAAGAGGAAGGCCGTGATCATGAAGAAGAGCGCGACACCGGCTTGACCCAGCGTCGCGTGCACCGGCGGGAACGGCGAATACGAAGAAACGCCGGCGTAGGAGCGCCAGGTGGCGACGACGTGGGCGAAGAAGACGGCGATCGCGAGAAAGCCGCGCAAGCCGTCGACCGAGTGGAAATGCCCGCGGGCGAGCGATCCCAGGTGTTCCCGGTACCAGGGAGTGCCGGACGCGATGGCCTCGCACACGACGAGGCAAAGGATCGTGACGATCGCCGGGAAGAGCAGGCTCGTGACCGGCATCGCTCAGAACCTCCGCCGGCGCGCGAACGCGTCCATGACGCTCAGGTCGCCGGAGCGATTGATCGTGTGCAGCCCGAGGATCGGCGATCCCGTGGCCGGGACGATTCGCCGCTCGGTCTCCTCGGAGAAATCCGCGGAATCGAGGCGCGTCACGTGGTTGATGGCGATTCCGGAGCCGTAGAGCGGCGCGCAGATCTGGCTCGGGCGATAGAGCTTGCCGCCTCGCCGGAAGAGTTGTCCGGCGGGACGCGCGCTGCGCACGTCGGATTTCACCGGATTGCGGCGATGGGGCCGCCAGTCGCCCAGGAGCGATTCGGAGCTGAACAGGTGGAGCTCGTCGTGGATCTCGAAGGCTTCCGGCGCGCAATTCACGAACATCCACCAGCGGCCGCCCTCGCGATGCACGGTCGCGTCGGCCGCGCGAATGCCTTCGAGCAGCGCGCGCTCGCGGCGCCACTTGTGCGGGAACTCGACGCAGCGATAGATCTCGACGGAGCCGTTCTGCGCGGTCTCGGGGATCATGTAGAGATCGCCGCGATCCTCGACGAGGAACGGATACGAAAGGTGGTAGTCGCGCTCGAGGACGCGCACCGGGGGCGACGCGCGCCCCGCGCGATCCACCTCGACCACGCTGATGTGGGCCTTGCCCGCGCCGAACGGAAGCTCTTCGAAGAAGATGTAGTTCTTCCCGCCGCGCTGCACCGGAAAAGGGTCGGCCCAGAATCGATCCGGCGGCGGTTCGAGCCGGAAGAATCCGTCGAGCATGCCGGTCCACGGCTCGATGGGCGTGAAGCGAAAGGCGAGCGACCATTGCTCGACCGCGAGCGCTTTCTGCCCTGCGCGGCGCGCCACGCGGGCGCCCATGCGGGAGATATCGCGCACCACGTCGAGCGCCCGGGAAGAAGTTTCGGTCGCGGGCGCGGCGGCCGGTATCGTCTTGCCCGCGAGCCACGAGGCGCCCCCGGCGTGCAGCTCCCGCAGCGCGCGCACCGGGAATTCCGCCGCCTTCGCGAATACGTTGCCGCGGCTTTTCGTGACGGAGATCGGAACCGTCCGCGACCAGGACTGATAAACGATGCGGTCGGCGCCTTCGCCCAGCCGCACGCGGATTCCGGAGGCCGTGACCGGCGCGCCGTCGATCACTTCGCGCACGCCCGCGCTCGCTTCGCGAGTGCCGTGGCCTTCGCCGAAGCAGTAGCGCCAGACGCCGTTGCGCGCTTTTCCATCGAGGGACGAATCGTCCACGTCGCCGATCGCGAAGATCACGTCGAGCGCGTCGCCCTCGTAGCTCGAGATCGGTCCGCGCCGCGCGGGCGCCACGAGGCGCGCGATGTCCATGGGACGAGACCATCGCGCGCCGCCGCCGAAAGCAGCGCGATCAAGGCCCTCGTAGGAGCTCCAGAGGATTGCGGGAATGGACGACGGCTTGCGCTCGACGGGAGCGCGGGCCGGCCGCCGGCTTTCGCAGGAGAGGATCGCGAGCTCGGCGAAACCGCTGGAAGCGACCTTCGCGAGCGCCTCGACGATCCAGCCCGGCTGCAGCGCGGAGTCGGCGACGACGCCGATGCGCAGCTTCTCGGGAGCTAGAGACGCCACACCCGCATCCCTTCGCGCTGGAACGTCGCGGGATCGAGCACGGGCTTCACCTGCACGAGGCATCCCTTGCGCACGATCTTTTCCATGAAGGCGGCGGGCGGCATCTCGAGGAAGGGCTGGTGCGCCACCGCGAGGATCAGCGCGTCGGCCGCGGGAAGGTCGTCCCAGGATTTCAGTTGGATGCCGTACTCGTGCATCGTCTCGTCGGGATCGGCCTCGGGATCGTGCACGTTGCATTCGACGCCGAACTCCTCGAGCTCGCGGATCATGTCGATCACCTTCGAGTTGCGGATGTCCCTGCAGTTCTCCTTGAAGGTGAGGCCGAGGATGTTCACGCGGGCGCCCATGATGCTGCGGCCCGCATGGATCATCTGCTGCACGGCCTTGCGCGCGACGAAGGCGCCCATGCCGTCGTTGATCCGCCGGCCCGCGAGGATCACCTCGGGGTGGTAGCCCGCGAGCTCGGCCTTGTGGGTGAGGTAGTACGGATCGACGCCGATGCAGTGGCCGCCCACGAGGCCCGGCTTGAACTGCAGGAAGTTCCACTTGGTGCCGGCCGCCTGCAATACCTCGTGCGTGTCGATGCCGAGCCTGTCGAAGATGATCGCGAGCTCGTTCACGAACGCGATGTTGAGGTCGCGCTGGGTGTTCTCGATGACCTTCGCGGCCTCCGCGACCTTGATCGAGGAGGCCTTGTAGACGCCGGCCTTCACCACGGAGCCGTACAGCTCGGCGACTTTCCCGAGCGTGTCCTCGTCGTCGCCCGAGACCACCTTCATGATCTTCGAGAAGCTGTGCTCCCGGTCGCCCGGGTTGATCCGCTCCGGCGAATATCCCACGTGGAAATCCTGCTTCCAGCGCATGCCCGAATGCTTCTCGAGGATGGGGACGCAGATCTCCTCGGTCGTGCCGGGGTAGACGGTCGATTCGTAGATCACGATCGCGCCCGACTTCAAGTTCTTTCCCACGATCCTCGAAGCGGATTCGAGCGGTCCGAAGTCCGGCTGCCGCGCGGCATTGACGGGCGTCGGCACCGCGACGATCACGTAGTCCGCCTGCCGGATCTGCGCGGGGTCGTCGGTCACGCAGAGCATGCGCGCCTTGCGAAGCTCGTCGCCCGCGATTTCTCCCGTGGCGTCGACGAACTGTTTCAGGCGCGCGATCTTCTTCGTCGCAAGATCGAATCCCACGGTGAAGCGTTGCTTGCCGAATTCCACGGCGACGGGCAGGCCCACGTAGCCCAGCCCGACCACGCACACGGTGCCGAGCATCGGGGCCGCGGTCTCGCCGAACGCGTCGGCGAGCGCCGCTTCGGCCTTGTCCTTCTCCAGTACGGGCAATCCAAGCATTGCGGGCTCCCAGTCTTCATGGGCGAAGACGATGGGTGGATATTCGTCGACCAGTTTTGAAAGCCCTGCCGCCGCCCCCCCTGCCGAAAGAACTATCCCGAGGGCGGATCGGCACCGAATCGGCGCCCATTCGGATGCCCAAGATGGGTCCAGCGCACCACCCAAGACGATGCCATGCACTCGGACGCCATCAGGAAGTTGCTCGCGGAACACGCCCGCCTCGTCGTCGATCCCAGCCGGCTCGGCGACGACAGCGATCTCTACGAGGCCGGCCTCACCTCCCTTTCCACGGTGAACCTGATGCTCGCCCTCGAGGAGCACTTCAACGTGGAGCTGCCCGACCGCATGCTCGGCCGCAAGACGTTCGGCTCGATCCGCGCCCTCTCGGCGGCGATCGGCGAGCTGAGGGCCTGCACATGAACCTCGCCGCGAGGACGATCGAAGCCGTCCCGCCCGCGCCGGCCGCATCCCCGGACGATTTCGAGGCGCTCCTCGATCGCGTGCGCGCCATCGGCCGCGACGTGATCGCGCCCAATGCCGAGGGCGTGGACCGCGATGCGCGTTTCCCCGTTGAGGCGTTCGATGCGCTGCGGGCCGCGAAGCTGCTGTCGTGCTACGTGCCCCGCGAATTGGGTGGAATGGGACTCGAGCTCTCGCAGGTCGCGAGGCTCTGCGAGACGCTCGGCCGGTATTGCGCCTCGACCGCGATGATCTTCGCGATGCACCAGATCCAGGTCGCCTGCATCGTGCATCACGGCCTCGGACACCCGTTCTTCCGCGACTATGCCCGCGAGATCTCCTCGAACCAGCGGCTCATCGCCTCGGCGACCACCGAGCTCGGCATCGGCGGCGACACGCGCTCGAGCCTGTGCGCCGCGAGAGTCGTGGACGGATATTTCATCCTCGAGAAACAGGCGCCGGTCGTTTCCTATGGCGCCTTCGCCGACGCGATCCTCGTCACCTGCCGGCGCGACGAGCAGGCGGCGAAGAACGACCAGGTGCTCGTCCTCGTGCGGCGCGACGACTGCACCCTCAAGCAGCTCTCGGCCTGGGACACGCTCGGCTTCCGCGGCACGTGCAGCCCGGGCTTCGAGCTGAAGTCGATCGG
>DATGGI010000205.1:0-35430 GCA_035308545.1 Usitatibacter sp. | reverse complement strand
GTCCAGTATTTCCTCGGACAGGACATCCATCACGCCACGCTCGGCATCATCGGCATGGGGCGCATCGGCCAGGCCGTGGCGCGCCGCGCGCGCGGCTTCGACATGCGTGTGCTGTACAACAACCGCACGCGGCTCGATGCGGGAGAAGAGAAGCGCCTCGGCGCGGAGTACGTCGATCGCGATGCCCTGCTCGCGCAATCGGATTTCGTCGTGGTGATGGCGCCGTATTCGCCCGCGACGCACCATCTCATCGGCGCCGCGGAGATCGCGAAGATGAAACCCACGGCGATCCTCGTGAACAGCGCCCGCGGCGGCGTCGTGGACGACGCGGCGCTGGTGAATGCGTTGCGGGAAAAGCGCATCGCCGGCGCGGGCCTAGACGTCTTCGAAGGCGAGCCGAAGCTCGCCCGGGAATACGTGACGCTCCCCAACGTGGTCCTCACTCCGCACATCGGCAGCGCGTCGCGGGCGACTCGCGTCACAATGTGCAACACCGCAGCCGCTAATATGACGGCGGTGCTCGAAGGTCGCGAACCCCCGAATCCCGTGAACTAGGAGAAGGTAATGGCAAAGGTTTCATTCATCGGCCTGGGCGTCATGGGTTTTCCCATGGCCGGCCACCTGAAGGCGAAGGGCTATGACGTCACCGTGTACAACCGCACGGGCGCCAAGGCCGCCGACTGGGTCGCCAAGCACGGCGGAAGTTCCGCGCCGACGCCGGCGGCCGCCGCGAAGGACGCCGACTTCGTGATGCTGATGGTCGGCAACGACAACGACGTCTTCGAGGTCGCCATGGGCAAGGAAGGCGTGCTCTCCACCATGAAGAAGGGCGCGATCCTCGTCGACCACACCACGGCTTCGGCCGATGCCGCGCGGAAGGTGTTCGCCGCGGCGAAGGAAAAGGGCGTTGATTTCATCGATGCGCCGGTTTCGGGCGGCCAGGCGGGCGCCGAGAACGGCAAGCTCACCGTGATGTGCGGCGGGGAGCAGGGCCCTTTCGATCGCGCCAAGCCCGTGATGGACTCGTACGCGCGCGCCGTCACGTTGCTGGGCCCGGCCGGATCGGGCCAGCTCACCAAGATGGTGAACCAGATCTGCATCGCAGGGCTCGTGCAGGGCCTCTCGGAAGGCATCGCGTTCGCCGAACATGCGAAGCTCGACCCCCTCCTCGTGCTCGACGTGATCTCCAAGGGCGCCGCGCAATCGTGGCAGATGGAGAACCGCGGCAAGACCATGACCGAGCGCAAGTTCAATTTCGGTTTCGCCGTGGACTGGATGCGCAAGGACCTGGGCATCTGCCTCGAGGAAGCCAAGCGCAACGGCGCCAGGCTTCCCGTGACACAGGTGGTCGCCGGCTACTACGACGAGATCTCGAAATCCGGCGGCAGCCGTTTCGACACGTCGTCGCTCATCACGCGACTCTAGGAGTAATCATGTCGATCAAGCTCTATTACGCGCCGGGCGCCTGTTCCCTCGCATCCCACATCGCGATCGAGGAAGTGGGCGTGCCTTACGAGACCGTTCGCATCAATACGTCGCAGGGCGAGCAGCGCAGCCCCGCATACCTCGCGATCAATCCGCGCGGGCGCGTGCCCACGTGCGTCGTCGACGGTCACACCCTCACGGAGAACGTGGGGATCATGACGTACTTCGCGGGTGGCCATCCGAAGGCGAACATCTGGCCCAAGGACACGCTGCACCAGGCGATGGCGGTCTCGACGATGGCGTGGCTCGCGAGCACCGTGCACGGAACGTTCGCGCACATGTTCCGTCCCGAGCGCTACGTGGACGGCGACCCGGCGAAGGAAGCGGTGAAGGTCAAGGCTCGCGAGATGTACTGGAGCCACCTGCAGGAGATCGACCGCCTGCTCGCCGGCCGCGCGTGGGCCGTGGGCAAGGGCTACACGGTCGTCGACGGCTACCTGCTCGTCTTCTATCGCTGGGGCAACCGCAACCAGTTCGACGTGAAGTCGCTGCCCAACTATTCCGCGCTCATGAATCGCGTGCTCGCCCGCCCCGCCGTGAAGAAGGTGATGGCGGACGAGGGAATCACGCTCGATTGAAGCGCGAGCTCGACCACTTCGTCGTCGCCGCGCGCAGCCTCGAAGAGGGCGCGGCCTGGCTCGAGTCGCGCCTGGGCGCGGCGCCGGTCGCAGGCGGAAAGCACCCGGCCATGGGCACGCACAACCGCCTCCTCTCGCTGGGGCCCGGCTCGTACGTCGAGGTGATCGCAGTGGATCCGGATGCGCCGCCGCCACAGCGGCCGCGCTGGTTCGAGCTCGATACTCCCGGGATGCGAGGGCGGATCGCGCGGTCGCCCGAGCTCATCCATTGGGCCGAGCGCGTCGACGATCTCGAGGGCGCGCTGGCCGGCTATCCGGTCCCGGTGGACATCATTGCGTTCGAGCGGGGAGCGTATCGTTGGCGCATGGCTCTTACTCGAGACGGCAGCCTGCCCGCCGGCGGGTCCTTTCCGACGCTGATTCAATGGGAAGGCGCGCATCCGGCGAGCGTCCTGCCGGATGCGGGCGTCCGGCTGGAGCGTTTCACCCAGGAAAAGGGCATCCTGAGAGCGAGCTTTTCGACTACATCCGGAACCCGTACGATTCCGTAGGGGGGAATACGGGCAATCCCCAAATGTTTGTGCTTGTATTAGCCACAACTGATATGTGAGGACCGCGAGGCGCTTTTGGATTACAACCTGATCGTCCCCTTCATTCCGAACCTGCGCCGTTACGCGCGGGCATTGGTCGGAGACCGCGACGGAGCGGACGACCTGGTCCAGGACACGCTGGAACGCGCGGTGCGCAAGTTCCACCTCTGGCGTCCTGGGGACCTCCGCGCCTGGCTCTTCTCCATCATGCACAACGTGTTCGTGAACCAATTGAAGGCGCGCAAGATCGCGCCCGAAGTCGAGATCGACGAGAACATGCTCGCCGCGCCGATTCCCACGGCGACGAGCCTCGACGTGATCGACCTCCAGCGTGCGCTGCTCTCGCTCGCGCCCGAGCAGCGCGAGGTCGTGCTGCTGGTGGCGCTCGAGGACATGAGCTACGCGGACGTGAGCCGTTCGCTGGGCATCCCCATCGGCACCGTGATGTCGCGGCTGTCGCGGGGCCGCGAGAAGCTTCGCAAGCTCATGAGCGGAGAGGCCTCGCGCAGCGGCCTGCGGGTGGTCCAATGACCGAAGAAGAAGATCGCATCGAGTACGCCGCGCAGAACGCGGCCCTGCACCGCAAGTTCGACGCGGTCCTCACGGAGCCCATTCCGGCGCGCATGTACATGAAGCGCCCGGCGTGGCTCGAATATGCGCGCGCCGCGTCGATCCTCGCCCTGGGCGTCGCCATCGGCCTCGCGCTTCCCATGTTCCGTGCCGCGCCGCCCGCGCCGGTGGCGAACCTGACGCCGCTTCCGATCCGCGCCGCCCGCGCCCACCTGGTGTATTCGCCCGAGGTGCGCCATCCGGTTGAAGTCGACGCCAAGGACCAGGAGCACCTGGTGAAATGGCTTTCGAAGCGCCTCGGCACGCCCCTCAAGGTGCCGGTGCTCTCGAGCGACGGCTTCGAGCTCCTCGGCGGCCGCCTGTTGCCCGGCCCCGAGGGTCCCGTGGCGCAGTTCATGTACCAGGACGGCTCGGGCAAGCGCCTCACGCTCTACGTGACGCGCCCCCACTCGGGCGAGCAGACGACTGCCTTCCGCTTCGCGCAGGACGAAGGGGTGTCGGTGTTCTACTGGATCGACAAGGACTGCGGCTACGCCCTGTCCGGCGAAGTGGACAAGGGGACGCTCGCCCGCGTGGCGAGCTCCGTCTACAAGCAGATCGAGCCCTGATGGGCCGGGGCCCACCGGGCCGAGTATTGCGGTTGTAACACCGGTTTGTGATTTTTTTCACAGTCCGGGTGTGGAAAAAAGCACAATTTGTTTTTTTCCGCGCACCCGCCATCGGTCCCGGTCATGGCCGAATCCAAGAACACGCTGCCGAGAGGCACGACAGGTAGGCGCCTGCGGGCGCTCCAGGTCGAGGAGATCTACCGGTTCGCTCCCACGGCGGCCGCTTACTCCTATTTCGGCGCGCTGCTCACCCTCGGGGTCCTGATCGACATCGGCGACATCGGCCGCGGGGCCCTGTGGTTCCTGTGGGCGACCGCGGTCACGTTCTTTCGCTCGATCTGCATCGTCTCGTACCGGCGCCGGCCGCCGGATTCCGATCCCGAGCCGTGGGCCCGCCTGGTGATACTCGCCAATTTCCTCGCCGGCGTTCAGTGGGGGGTGCTGGGCACGGTGCTCTTCCCCGACGGCCAGGTCTACCTGCAGCTCTTCACGCTGATGGTGATCATCTGCTTCGTGGCCGGAGCGGTGACGGCCTACGCCCCGGTGAAGGGCGCGCACGAGGCGCTCGCGATTCCGTCGGCGATTCCCACGGCGTTCTATCTTTTCTTCGTGCAGACGGGTCCGCATTGGTACGCGGGCGTGCTGGCGATCTTCTTCTGCTTCACGATCCTCTACTACGCGGGCAAGCTCACGCGGAACATGGAGGAAGCATTCCGCCTGCAGATCGAGCGCGACGACCTGCTCGCGCTCACGGAGCTGCTGAACGAGAAGCTCGAGCGCGAGAACCGCGACCTCGCGCATCGCGCGGCGGTGCGTGGCGCGTCGGTTGAAAGCGCGCGCGAGCGCGCCGACCGTCTAGAGGCGCTCTTCGAACGCTCGGCGCTGCCGCAGATCGAGTGCGATGCCGCCGGCAACGTGATCGTATGCAACCCCGCCGCGGAGAAGCTGTTCGGCCTTCGCCACGACGAGGTCGCGGGGCGCTCGCTCACCACGCTCCTAGCGGTGCCGGAATCCGACGTGAAGTCGCTCGCATTCGCGCCTCACGCGGAGATCTTCGAAGTGGAAGCCCGAGCCCGCGACGGCGTGCGCGTCCCGTGCCGCGCGAGCTTCACGCCGTTGCCGCAAGTCGAGGGGCGCCCGCCGGGTTTCGGCGTCGTGCTGACGGGGATTCCCGTGATCATCGCCTAGCGCTGGCGCTGATTACAGCCGGAAACACGGAGACCACGGAGACCACGGAGACCACAGAGCAACTGCCACAGAGGAAGACCAAAACCTTGATGGCGTTTCGTGCCCAAGTTCGAGCGTGTTTCCGGCTGTAGTTCTCTAAAATAGAGGCCTTGGCCTCCCTCCCGAACGACATCCTTGCCGCCACGATGGCGGCCGATCACCCGAAGATCGCCGCGCTCGCCGAGGCGATCGCGAAACGCGCTTCCCAGGGGCGCACCGCCGAGCGCGAGAAGGCGCTGCTCGCGGACCTGGTGGAGCGCTCGCGCGCGCGCCGTGCCGCGCGCCTCGCGCGCTTGCCGCGGCCCGAGTATCCCGACGAGTTGCCGATCGCGCAGCATCGCGACGAGATCGCGAGGCTCATTCGCGAGCACCCGGTCACCATCGTCTGCGGGGAGACGGGATCGGGCAAGACCACGCAGATCCCGAAGATCTGTCTCGCGCTCGAGCGCGGGGCCGCGGGCCTCGTCGGCTGCACACAGCCGCGGCGCATCGCCGCGCGAAGCCTCGCGCATCGCTTGGCGCAGGAGCTTCCGGGCGCGCCGCGGGGATTCGTCGGACACAAGATCCGGTTCCAGGACGAGACCCGGGCCGATACCGTGCTCAAGGTGATGACCGATGGCGTGCTGCTCGCCGAGACGCATTCGGACCGCGAGCTTCGCGCCTACGACACGATCATCGTCGACGAGGCCCACGAGCGAAGCCTCAACGTGGATTTCCTCCTGGGATATCTCAAGCGCCTCGTGAAGAAGCGTCCCGAGCTCAAGGTGATCGTGACGTCGGCCACGATCGATACGGAGCGGTTCTCGGCATTTTTCGACGGCGCGCCCGTGATCGAGGTGTCGGGCCGCATGTACCCGGTGGAAGTCCGCTACCGGCCGGAATTCTTCGAGGTCGAAGAGGAAGACGACGAACCGGTCGACATGAACGAAGCGATCGCCAAGGCGGTCGACGAGTTGATGCGCGGCAGCCGTACCGGAGACATGCTTGTCTTCCTACCGGGCGAGCGCGAGATCCGCGAGGCGGCCGAGGTGCTTCGCAAGAGCGCGCTCAACAAGGCGGGGCACACGGAGATCCTGCCGCTCTATTCGCGCCTCACGGCCGAGGAGCAGGACCGCGTGTTCGAGCGCGGCCCCCATCGGCGCATCGTGCTCGCGACCAACGTGGCCGAGACGTCCCTCACGGTGCCCGGGATCCATTTCGTGATCGACACGGGGCTCGCGCGCGTGAAGCGCTACTCGCCGCGCCAGAAGATCGACCAGTTGCGAATCGAGCCCATCTCGCAGGCGGCCGCGCGCCAGCGGGCCGGCCGTTGCGGGCGCGTGGCGAGCGGCATCGCGATCCGCCTCTACGCCGAGGACAACTTCAACGACCGTCCCGAGTTCACGACGCCGGAGATCCTGCGCACGTCGCTCGCGTCGGTGATCCTGCGGATGGCCGCGCTCGAGCTCGGGCCCATCTCCGAATTTCCCTTCATCGAGCCTCCGACGCCACGCCAGGTCGAGGATGGGTACCGGCAGCTCTTCGAGCTGGGCGCCATCGGCGAAACCCGCGATCTCACCTCCCTCGGCCACGAGCTCGCGCGCCTGCCCGTCGATCCGAAGATCGGGCGATTGCTGCTCGCGGCGCGCGAGTTCAATTGCCTGTCCGAGATGGTGATCCTCGCCGCGGCGCTCTCCATCCAGGACCCGCGCGACCGCCCGCAGGCGCTTCGCGAGCAGTCCGATCGCGCCCACGAGGAATTCCGCGACGACGCGTCGGATTTCATCCAGCTCCTGAACCTCTGGAAATTCTTCGACACCGAGTTCGTCCACAAGAAATCCAATCGCAAGCTGTACGAGACCTGCCGCGAGCATTTCCTCTCGTACGTGCGCATGCGCGAGTGGCGCGACCTCGCGGGCCAGCTTCGCGAGATGGCCTCGGAGCTCAAGATCCGCGACAACGCGACCCCCGCGACCTACGAGCAGATCCATCGCGCGCTCCTCACGGGTCTCGTGGGCAACGTCGGCATGAAGGCGCTCGACGGCGATCACTACCACGGCCCGCGGGGATTGCAGTTCTTCGTGTGGCCGGGATCGGGGCTGAAGAAGAACCGTCCGCGATGGGTGATGGCGGGCGAGCTCCAGGAAACGACACGCGTCTTCGCCCGCAACGTCGCCCGCATCGAGCCCGACTGGATCGAGAAAGCCGCCGGCCACCTGGTCGAGCGCGCGCACGTCGAGCCCCATTGGGACAAGGCGCGCGGAGAGGTCGTCGCCTACGAGAACGTCTCGCTCCATGGCCTCGTGCTGGTCGCGCGGCGCAAGGTGAGCTTCGGCAGGATCGATCCGGGGCGCGCCCGCTCGATATTCATCGAAGGCGCGCTGGTCGCCGGGGAATTCGACTCGGGGCATCCGTTCTGGGCGCACAACCGCAAGCTGATCCACGAGATCGAGGAGCTCGAGCATCGCGCGCGCAGGCCCGACGTGCTGGTGGACGACCGCGCGCTCTTCGCGTTCTATGACGCGAAGGTCCCGGAGGATGTCCGCGACTCGCGATCGTTCGATGCCTGGTACCGGGCCGCCGCCACGAAAGAGCCGAAGCTCCTCTTCCTCGCGCGCGAGGACCTCATGCGCCACGGCGCGGAGTCCGTCACCGAGGAGCTCTTCCCGCGGCAGATGCGGATGGGAGAGACTGTCTTTCCGCTCGCGTATCGCTTCGAGCCGGGGCATCCGCTCGATGGCGTCACGATCGACGTGCCGCTCGCGTCGCTCAACCAGGTGGACGAGTCGCAGCTCGATTGGCTGGTCCCGGGGATGCTGCGCGAAAAAGTGGGCTGGACCATGAAGGCATTGCCCAAGCGCATCCGCTCGCAACTCGTGCCGGTGCCGGAGCACACGACGAGATTCCTGGAAGCATTGTCACCCCGGACGCCGCAAGGCAATGATCCGGGGCCCAGTGTCCCGGTACGGGAGGCGGTCTTGCAGTATGCGTCGAGGGTTTCCGGTGAACGGTTGGACGACTCGATCTGGTCCAAGGAGGAGCCGCCCACGCACCTTCTCATGAACATCCGCATCGTGGACGACGCGAAGCGCGAGCTCGCCATGGGCCGCGACCTCGGGGAGCTGAGGAAGCGGCTGGGCGAGGCCGCGAGCCTCACGCTCTCGAAGGCGAAGCCCGGCATGGAGCGCGAGGGCATCACGTCGTGGGACTTTGGCGACCTTCCCGGGCAGGTGACGTTCCGGCGCGGCAGCCAGACGCTCACGGGCTATCCGGCGCTCGTGGACGACGGCGCGAGCGTCTCGATCCGGCTCATGGACACGAACGACAAGGCCATCGAGGCGCATCGCGGCGGCGTGAAGCGCCTCATGGCGCTCGATCTCAAGGAGCAGGTCCGCAACCTCGACCGCGCGTTGCCGGGCTTCAATGCGCTCGCGCTCAAGTTCAACGCCGCGATTCCCGCGGACAAGCTGAAGGCCGACCTGATCGATGCCATCGTGGACCGCGCCTTCATCGGCGACGACGAGGCGCCGCGGGCGGCGAAGGCCTTCGAGGAGCAGAAGAAGCGCGCCAAGGCGCGGCTCCCGGCGGTGACCGAAGGCGCGGCGCGTTACGCGAGCGCGATCGCGGAAGCGAGCCAGCAGGCGCTCCAGGCGATCTCGCAGTCCGCGTCCCTGGGCCGCGTCGCGCAGGAAGTGAAGTCGATTCGCGCGCGCCTCGTCTATCCGGGATTCCTCTCGCGCACGCCGTGGGACCGGCTCGAGCACGTGCCGCGGTACCTCAAGGGCTGCGCGCTGCGCCTGCAGAAATACAGGACGAACGCCGAGCGCGACCAGAAACACGCGGGCACCGTTGCGACGCTCTGGAACAACTACGAGGCACGCCTCAAGGCCGACCGCGACGCGGGGCGCAGCGATCCCAAGCTCGAGGAGTTCCGCTGGCTCATCGAGGAGCTGCGCATCTCGCTCTTCGCGCAGGAGCTGCGCACGCCGTTCCCCGTATCGTCCAAGCGCCTGCAGAAATTCTGGGACGAGAACCTCCGGTAAACTGCGCGCATGTGGCTCGACGCCTTTCTCGCATACCTGCACTTCATCTCGATCTTCGTCCTCTTCGGCTATCTCATCGTGGAGACGGTGGCGATCCGGAGCACGCTCGACGCGGAAGCGGTCCGCCGCCTCGCGCGAAGCGACATCATCTATTTCGGCGCGGCGATGGCCGTGCTCGCCACGGGATTCCTGCGCCTCGCCTTCGGCGCGAAAGGCCCCGACTATTACCTTTCCTGGTGGCCCATTTACGCCAAGCTCGGGGCTTTCGTCGTGATCGCCATGATTTCAGTCATGCCGACGCTCGCGTTCATCCGCTGGCGGCGCATGGTGGCGAACGATCCGTCGTGGCAGGTCCCGCCGGAAGAGCAGCGCAAGATGCGCCGCCTGATCGCGATCGAGCTGCACCTCGCCGCCGTGATTCCGGTCTTCGCGGTGATCATGGCGCGCGGCCTCGGGCGCTAGCGGCGTGGCGGTGATCCTGCGGCGAAGCACGCCGCAAGACCTCGCGTTCGTGACCGCGCTCGAGCGCCACCCGGACAACCGCGAATACATCGGCCAGTGGACCGACGACGAGCACCTCGCCGCCATCGCGGGCAAGGGCAAGCGCGAGCACTGGATCATCGAGCGCGACGGCCGCGCGGCCGGATATCTCATCGCCTACGACTGCCGCTTCCTCGACGCCGGCTTCTACGTGAAGCGGATCCTCGTCGCGGACAAGGAGGGCGGCACGGGCACCGCGGCGCTGCGCCAGTTCAACGAGCGCGTCTTCGCGATGAATGGCGTTTCCTGCGTGTGGCTCATCGTGCGCGACTTCAACGTCCGCGCGCAGCACGTGTACGGCAAGCTGGGTTTCGCGCGCTTCGAACCCGCGGAGGGCGAGGAGCGCCGTCGCTACGACTCGTGGGCGGAAGCGCCCGCGGAAGGCTCGTACCGCATGCGCCTTGCGCGAACCTAGCGGCGGCTCGTGCCCTTCACGTTGGGATTCAGCCGGTCGATGTCGGCCTTCACCTGATCGCGGCTGCGCTCGTAGACGAGCTCGCGGCCCATCACGCTACCCGCATAGGCCAGGGCATTGCGCGTGGGCGACAGGGTGCACTTCACGCTGTGCACGCCTTCGCCGAGCACGACCGTGATGGCCTCGACGCGTTTCGTGAGCACCACGACGTCGAGCACCTGGCCCGCCTCGGTCTTCACCTTGATTCGTTCTTCGTTCACGGTTTCGTCTCCGCCTCGGCGAGGCTCGGCAATGGGGTGGACGCGCGCCAGCGGAGGATGCCGGCCGCGTAGGCGGTGTAGTAGCCCGCGAGAGTCCCGAACACGAGCAGCGTGAGCGGGCTGCGGCCGAAGTCCGGCATCGGCTGGGCCGCCGTGAGAACCGAGACCTCGTAGAAACGATACGCGATGCGCGCGAGCAGCAGCACCGAGAGCGCGATCCCGATGTGCGCGTTGGGCGTGTAGAAATAACCGGCCGGCGTCGCCTCGAACCGCGTCTTCCGCAATCCCCACACGCCGAGCCCGACTCCGACGGCGATCCCGCCGGCGAGCGCGGCCTCCGATTCCGGGTGCGTGAACGCGACGATCGCGAACATCATGAGGACCGATGGAAATATGACGAGCGTGAGCCAATGGCGCCACGCCTTGGACTTCTGCCGGCCCACGAGGCGGCGGATCCGGGAATACATTCGCCACGCGACGAGCAGCGCGATGCCGGCGGTGATGGCGGTCGATTGCGGTGTCATGGCAGCTCGAAGTTCAGCTCGACGCCGTTGCCGCCCGGGTCGCGCAGGAAGATCTGCCGCGTGCGCGTGAGCGGCACGTCGGCGATGCGATAGGTTTCGCCCAGGTCGTCGAGGCGCGCGCGCATCGCTTCGAAGTCGTCGCACGTGAACGCGACGTGGTCGAAGGTCCCGGCGCCGGGGATGGGATGCCTCTCTTCGGCGTTCTGTTCCGACAGGTGCAGGACGGGCTGCGACCCTGCGTACAGCCAGTAGCCGCGATTGTCGAAGGGAGGCCTGTCGCCCACCACGAGGCCGACGGTGTCGCGGTACCAGTCGCGCAGGCGCCCGAGCACCTCCATGGTGCCGCGCAGGTTGTAGTGGTTGATCTCGACGATGGGCATGCGACGTGATTCTATCGCGCTTGTAGAATCTCCTCCCATGGCTTCCACGCTCATCGAGATCCGGAACGTCGTCGTGCCCACCGCGACGGTGCGCGACGATCTTTGCAGGTTGTTGACGGAAACCGTCGAGGACGGCGCGTCGGTGGGATTCCTCGCGCCGGTGCAGCGCGCGACCGCCGAGAAATACTGGAAGGGCGTCTTCGATTCGCTCGGCGCCCAGCGCATGCTCTGGGTCGCCGAAGAGGGCGGCATCGCCGTGGGATCGGTGCAGCTCGAGCTCTGCGGCAAGGAAAACGGCCTGCACCGCGCGGAGGTGCAGAAGCTTTTCGTGCTGCCGTCGCACCGCGGCCAGGGCATCGCGCGCAAGCTCATGGACGAGCTCGAAGCCTTCGCGCGATCGCAGGGCCGCACGCTGCTGGTGCTCGATACGCTGGCCGGTTCCGCCGCCGAGACCGTCTACCAGCGAATGGGATGGCAGCGCGCGGGACAGATCCCGAAATTCGCCGCGGACCCGTGGGGGAGTTTGTTTCCCACGGTGTTCTACTACAAGGAGATCTAGGGCGACTTGGCCCGGGCCTCCGCGATGATCTTCAGGGGATCGGCCGCGAGCGTGATGGCGCGCATCTCCGCATTCCTCGCATCCACGTTCTCCGGCGTGATGCGATCCTTGCCCTCGGCCACGTCCTTCACGACCTGCGAGGAGATCTTCGGCGAGTAGTGGTAGATGTCGCGGTACTCGGCGAGGTCCTCGATCCAGTCCATGCGTTCCTGGAAGTCGTGGATGCGCACGTTCGGATACCTCGACATCGCGGTCACGAAGCGGCGCCTGAATTCCAGGCTCACGTCGAGCTGGTCGCGGCGCGCGAAATCGATCCACACGAAGACGGAGTAGGGCGGCCAGATGAAGAAGAACTGCGTCTCGGGATGCGCGCGCACGACCGGTTCCACGTTCGCCTCGAAGCTCGCCCACATCCCTTCGATCGTGCGCTGCGGCTGCTTGTAACGGCCGTTGATGTTGGCGAGGTCGAGCCCGTCGATCACCTGCTTCGCCCCGAATCCCGTGCCGTCGTCGGCCCAGTACCAGGGATTGTCGGCGTCCGTGCGGAACTGGCCCTCGTGTCGGTGAAGGACGATGTCCAGCGACCGGCCGAGCGTTCCGGAAGAAAGCAGGTACGGATAATCGTTCCAGCGCGCGTCGTCGTAGAGGTAGAGCGGCAGCTTCCCGTATCCGATGCGGTCCGCGTCGCCCGAGAACGCGTTGTAGTCCACGTTGTAGAGGACCTGCTTCACCGGCCGCGACGCGAGGGCGGCCTCCAGCACCTTGCGGCCGTCGTAGGCCGTCATCGCCGAGAGGCACAGGTTCATCGTCCTGCCGGAGCCGAAGGCGCGGTCCACCTCGCTGCCCGAGACGTTCTCCATGACCGACGAGCTGATGATGACGCGGTCGTAGGTGTAGTTGCGGGCGAGCCCGGGATTCTCGTAGCGCTGGAACGCGCGATAGAAACGCGCTTCGTGCGCCGACGGCACGCGGTATTGCTGGAACGGATCCACCTCGTAATTCACGGCGGCCGCGAGCGCGAGGAGCGCGAGCGTGGCGGCGAGCGAATTGCGGAGGAAGCGGAGGGCCACGGTCAGAAGTTGAAGTAGAGGAACTCGGTGGGATTGCCTACCGAGAGGATTCCCGCGGCGAGGAGCAACGCGGTCGCGGCCTGGAGGGGCCAGCCCAGCGTGGCCTCATCGGCGATGCGGTTCGAGTTCCGCGGCATGGCGGCGAGCACGCATGCGATGACGAGCGTCGGAATCGTGAGCGGAACGATCGCCAGGTGGATGCCGGCGATTCCCGTGGAGCCGGAAAGCGACGCGAAGAATGCCGCCGCGGTCGCGAGATCCGGCGCGCGGAAGAGCACCCAGGCGAGGTTCACGAAGAGGAACGTGATCGCCCAGGCGACGATCGCAGGCAGCGTCACGCCCGCGCGTTCCCAGATTCGCAGCAACACGAGTCCCAGCCCGTTCGCGAGCCCCCACGCGACGAAGGTCCAGTTGGCGCCATGCCACAGGCCGCCGAGCAGGAACGTGACCACGATCGCGTACGCCGTCCACGCCTCGCCGCGCCGATTGCCGCCGAGCGGGATGTACACGTAGTCGCGCAGGAATCGCGTGAGCGTCATGTGCCAATGGCGCCAGAACTCGCGGAGGTTGCGCTGGCGGTAGGGCGAATCGAAGTTGAGCGGCAGGCGGATGTTCATCATCCGCGCCATGCCGAGCGCCATGTCGGTGTAGCCGCTGAAATCGAAGTAGATCTGCATCGTGTAGCAGAGGATCGCGAGCCACGCGTCGGCGAACGAGAGCGCGGCGGCCGGCGAGAACGCGTTGCCCACCTGCTGCGCGAGCACGTCGGCGATGAGCACTTTCTTGCCCAGGCCGATCGCGAGGAGCGCGAGGCCGCGGGCCACGTTGTCCCATTGCACGCGCTTGTTCGCGCGGTCGGCGAACTGCGGCATCATCTCGCGGTGGTGGAGGATCGGGCCTGCGAGGAGGTGCGGGAAGAACGTCACGAAGAGCGAGTAGTTCACCGGGTCCGGCTCGCGCGCCTTCTTCCCATGCGCGTCCACGAGGAAGGCGATCTGCGTGAATGTGAAGAAGCTGATCCCGATGGGCAGGATCACGTCGAGGTGCACCGGCGCCACGGAGAATAGCTGCGCCTCGTTCTCGAGGAAGAAGTTCGCGTACTTGAAGTAGCCGAGGAGCGCGAGGTCGAACGCGATGCCGCCCACGAGCAGCGCCTTCGTGGGCCGGTTCTGCACGGCGCGATGCACGATCGCGCGCCCCACCGTGAAGTTCACCGCGATGCTCGCGGCCAGCAGCCACACGAACTCCACGCGCCACCACGCATAGAAGAAGACCGACGCGGCGACGAGCCAGAGATTCCCCAGACCCTTGCGGTTGAGCAAGAAATACCCCGCCACCACGATCGGCAGGAAGGCCAGCAGGAACTCGTAGGAGTTGAACAGCACGCGCCGGATTGTATATAGAATCGCGCCCATGGCCACGTATGTCCTCGTGCATGGCGCCTGGCACGGCGGCTGGTGCTGGAAGCGGACGCTGCCCGGGCTCCAGGGGCCGGGCGTCGAGATCTACACTCCGACACTCACCGGGTTGGGCGAGCGCTCGCACCTCGCCTCGCGCGACGTGAGCCTCGAGACCCATGTCCAGGACGTGATGGGCGTGATCGAGAGCGAGCGGCTCGACGACGTGGTCCTCGTGGGGCACAGCTACGCGGGTGTGGTGGTCACGGCCGTCGCCGACCGGATGCCGCAGCGCATCTCGCGCCTGGTCTACCTGGACGCGATGGTGCCGAAGTCGGGGCAAAGCCTCTACGACACGACGGGACCCGCGTTTCGCGAGCGCATCGAGGGCGCGGTGAAGTCGAACGGCGAGGGTTGGTACATCCCGTTGCCGACGGCGGAGCGCATGGGGCTATTGCTCCAGGAAGACATCGATTTCGTGATGCCACGCCTCGTGCCGCATCCGGCGCGCACGTTCGCCGAGGCGGTCACGCTGAAGAGCCCCTGGTCCAAGCCCGTGCGGCGCAGCTACATCAGCTGCATCGGCAAGAGCACGCCGGGCGGTCCGCGCTCGGTGCAGGCCGCGGGCATCGACGACTACCACGAGCTCTCGACGGGGCACGACGCGATGGTGACGGCGCCCGCCGAGCTCGCGAACTTGCTTCGAGATTTCGGCGCCTGATCACCGCGGTCCGGCACAACCCTTGAGGAAGAGTCGAACCACGTCGCGTGGCCAGTCGCGCAGCTGCGCGTCGCTCATCGCCGGCCCAAGCCCGCCCGCGCTGCGCTGCGGCACGGTAACGACCATGTAGAGGAATTGCCGCGCGGCGAACACCGGATCGCGCACCGCGATTTCGCCCGCGCGAGCCGCCCGCTCGAGAATCCCGGCGATGAACGCGACGCCCGCTTCCGCCGCCGAGTTCTTGTTCACGACAGCCATCAGGCGCGGGAATCTTCCGGACTCGCCCACGATCAACCGATGGACTGCGATGGCTTGCGCGGTGATCGCCGAGCGCAGCATGAGCTCCGCGAGGGCGCGCAAGTTGGCTTCGAGGTCCGCTCCCTCGACGATGGGCATGCCGCCCTGCGGACGCAATCCTTCGACGATGCGGCGCAATACCGCGCCGAAGAGGGCGGCCTTGTCGTCGTAGCGATGGTAGAGCGTGCGCTTGGAGATGCGCGCGCGTTTCGCTATCTGCTCGATGCTCGTGTGGCCGTAGCCATGCGCGAGAAAGAGCTCGGTGGCGACGTCGAGGATACGATCATCCAGCTTCCCCGCTTCCTCGAGTGAAGGACGTCCTCCGGGAGAAACTCGGCGACGATCAGTTGCCGTTGTCCTCGTACGGGGCCGGGTAGCCTTGCTGTTGTGGCGCATATTGGTATTGGTTCTGGCGCGGATCGTAGTAGCCGGAAGGCGGCGCCGCGTACTGGGGCGCGGGCTGGTAGTAACCCTGTGGCGCGGGTCGTGCGTAACCCGGCGACGGCTGCTGGTAGTAGCCTTGCGGCGGCTGCGGAGCGGGCGGGTAGTAGCCGCCTCCCTGTGGCGCGTTGTAGTACGCGGGCGGAGCGTTGTAGTACGCGGGTGGCGGTGCGTAGTACGGCACGCTGGCCGCGATCGCGAGTGGCGCAGTGATGATTGCCGCTGCCGTGCCTACGACCGCGGCGGCAAGGCCATAACCCCATCCATATCCGTGACCGCCGTGGCCATGCGAATAGCCACCGTAGCCACCATGGCCGCCGTGGCCGTGCCAAGCTGCAAGTGCCGGAGAGACGGGGGCGATCGCGAGAGCGACCCCGACGAGAGCGCCCAAGGCGCGCGCACGATTTCTGCTCATGTTCGACTCCTGTGTTGGAGCGGCCCGGACTACGGCCCGATAAGGCACGGTACCATGGATATTGATGAAACGCAACCGTAGCGTTTCATGCGCCCTGCTCCCCCGGTTCGAGCTGCCACCCCGGCTCTTCAGGTGCGATTCACTATCGGGATCCACCCGTCGTGGACGCCGTGGCACGCGACGCTGGCCCCGTCGAACTCCAGGAGCTCGGGGCGAACCTCGCGGCACTTGTCCTTCACGTGAGGGCAGCGCGGGTGGAACGTGCAGCCGCTCGGCGGATTCAGTGGGTTGGGGACTTCGCCCGCCACGGGCGTGCGCGCCTTGCCGGACATCGTGATGTCGGGAATCGCGCTCTGCAGCATCTGCGTGTAGGGATGCAGCGGCCGGCGGAAGATCGTCTTCGTGGCGGCGATCTCGACGATGCGCCCGAGGTACATCACGCCCACCCGCGTCGAGATGTGCGACACGACGGCGAGGTTGTGCGAGATGAACAGGTACGTGAGGCCGTGCTCGCGCTGCAGGTCGCGCATGAGGTTGAGGATCTGCGCCTGCACGGACACGTCGAGCGCGCTGGTCGGCTCGTCGCAGACGAGGAACTCGGGGTTCGAGGAAAGCGCCCGCGCGATCGAGATGCGCTGGCGTTGGCCCCCGGAGAATTCGTGGGGATATTTCTCGCCGTCGTACGGCGAGAGGCCGACGTCGGAAAGGAGCTCGCCAACGCGCTTGTGCAGCGCCGCCTCGTCCTTGATGAGGTGGTGGGAGCGGATCGGTTCGGCGACGATCTTCTCCACGCGCCATCGCGGGTTCAGGCTCGCGTAGGGGTCCTGGAAGATCATCTGGAAGCGCCTGCGCATCGCGAGCATCTTCTCGCTGTGCAGGTTGGCGAGGTCCACGCCGTCGAAGATGACCTTGCCGGCGGTCGGCGAGTACAGGCCGCAGATGAGGCGCGCCACCGTGCTCTTGCCGCACCCCGATTCGCCGACCAGCGACAGCGTCTCGCCGCGATTGATCGTGAACGACACGCCGTCGACCGCGCGGAGCAATTGCCGCGGCGCACCCTCGATCACGCGATTCAGCCACGGGCGCGAGACATCGAAGTCTTTCGTGAGCCCTTCGACCTGGAGGAGGAGCTTTGCGTCGACCAGCGCTTCAGGCATGCGCCACGCCCTTCTTCTCTTCGACGTGCAGCCAGCAGGCGGCGCGCGATTTGCCCGCCGGCATGAGGTCGGGGCGCTCGACGCGGCAGCGGTCGAAGACGCGTGGGCAGCGCGGATTGAAGGGGCAGCCGGCCGGGATCGCGTTCAGGCGCGGCATCGAGCCTTCGATCTGCGCGAGGCGCTCCACGTCCTGTCCCAGCGCCGGGATCGAGGCCATGAGTCCCGCCGTGTACGGGTGCTGCGGATCGTGGATCACGTCCTGCACGGGACCGATCTCGACGATGCGCCCGGCGTACATGACGGCGACCCGGTCGGCGGTCTCGGCGATCACGCCCATGTCGTGGGTCACCAGCATCACCGCCGTGCCGTTCTCGCGGCAGAGCTTCTTCAGCAGCGTGATGATCTGCGCCTGGATCGAGACGTCCAGCGCCGTCGTGGGCTCATCGGCGATGATGAGCTTGGGATTGGCGCAGAGCGCGAGCGCGATCACCACGCGCTGGCGCATGCCGCCGGAGAATTGGTGCGGGTAATGGTCGATGCGCCGCTCGGGGGCCGGGATTCCGACCTCGGCGAGCAGCGCGATCGCTCGCTTTCGCGCCTCGTCGTTGGACATCGGGAGGTGCGTCTGGATCGTCTCGACGATCTGGCGCCCGACCGTGTAGAGCGGATTCAGCGACGTGAGCGGATCCTGGAAGATCGCGCCGATGCGCCGTCCGCGGATCTTGCGCATCGCTTCGGCCGGGAGGTTGTCGATGCGCTCGCCCTCCAGGAGGATCTCGCCGCCCGCGATCCTCCCCGGGGGTTCCAGCAGCCCGATGATCGCGGTGCCGGTGAGGGACTTTCCCGCGCCGGACTCCCCCACCACGCCCAGGACCTCTCCCTGGGCGATGTCGAAGCTCACGTCGTCGATGGCGGTGAGCGTGCCGCGCCGGGTGTTGAACTCGACGCGGAGGTTGCGGACCTGGAGGAGCGGCGCTGTCACTTCACTCCGGCAGTGGCGACGTTGAACTTCTTCGCGCAGTCGGCGAGGGGTTCCTCCATCCGCACGATGGGCTCCCACTCCTGCAGCGTGCGCGACTTGAGCTTCGCGGCGATGTAGTAGCGCGTGCAGGGCTTCGCGTCGAGCGGGAACGTGACTTGCGTCGCGGGAAAACCTTTGCGCGCGTGCAGGTCCACCGTGACCTGGTGCATCCCCGGCGCGACCGTGCCCTTCTTCTCGTACACGGTGTTGTCGTCGATGCGGTTGATGAGCACCGGCAGCACGTCGGGATCCGCCGACGGGAAGTGGCGCTCGGTCATGATCTGCGAATACGGTTGGTCGTAGGGGCCCGCGAAAGAGATGGTCGCGGCCGAAGCGAGGAGCGTTGCAACGAGGATGCGTTTCATGTCGGTTTCCTTTCAGCGCAGGCGCGGGTTCAGCGCGTCGCGCAGCCAATCACCCAGCACGTTGATCGAAAGCACCAGTATCACCAACGCCGTTCCCGGAAACACCGTGATCCACCATTCCCCGGAGAACAGGAAGTCGTTCCCGATCCGGATCAGCGTTCCCAGCGACGGCTGCGTGGGCGGAACGCCCACACCGAGAAAGGATAGCGCCGATTCGGTGATGATGGCCGCGCCGATTTGTAACGTCGCGATTACGAGGACGGGTCCCAGAACGTTCGGTAACACATGGGAGAACATGATCGCGAGGGGATGTCTTCCAATCACCCGTGCCGCCTGGACGTATTCCTTGCTGCGCTCGACCAGCGTGGAGCCCCTCACGGTCCTCGCGTAGCCCACCCAGCCCGAGGCTGCGATTGCGACAACCAGGACGTACACGGCGAGCTGGTCATGGGAGCCGCGGGGCAGCGCCACCCGGGCCACGCCGTCGATCAGCAGCGCGATCAGGATCGCCGGGAACGACAGCTGGATGTCAGCAACGCGCATGATGAACCCGTCGATCTTGCCGCCGGCATAGCCGCTGACGAGGCCCATGGCCACGCCGAAGATCGCAGCGAGGAGCGTCGCCACGAGCCCGATGATGAGCGACATGCGCGAGCCGAAGATGATCGCGGAAAGCACGTCGCGCCCCTGGTCGTCGGTGCCGAGGAGGTAGTTGCGCGTCCCGTTCGCCGAGAACACGGGCGGCGTGAACGCGTCGAGCAGGTTCAGCGTCTTCAGGTCGAACGGATTGTGCGGCGCGACCCACGGCGCGAAGACGGCGGCGAGGATGCAGATGAAGAGCGTCACCGCGGCGACGATCGTGGCCGGCGAACGCTTGAAGCTGTGGAAGATGTCCCCGTCGAGGAAGCGGCGCACGGCCTCCATCAGCGTCCTCCCACCACGGTTCGCTCGATGCGAAGGCGCGGATCGACCGCGTAGTAGAGCAGGTCCACCACGAGGTTGATGACCACGAAGATGAGGCCGATGAGGCAGAGGTACGCGGCCATCACCGGGATGTCGGCGAACTGCACCGCCTGGATGAAGAGCAGCCCCATGCCCGGCCACTGGAACACCTGCTCCGTGATGATCGCGAAGGCGATGATCCCGCCGAGCTGCAGCCCGGTGATCGTGATGACGGGCACGAGCGTGTTCTTGAGGGCGTGGCCGAAATTCACGGCGCGGTCCGTGAGGCCCCGGGCGCGCGCGAACTTGATGTAGTCGGTGCGCAGGACTTCCAGCATCTCCGCGCGCACGAGCCGCATGATGAGCGTGAGCGGAAAGAAACCGAGCGTGATCGCGGGAAGGATCAGCGCCTTCAATCCGGACTTCGTGGCGAAGCCGGTGCTCCACGCCCCGATCATCACGGTGTCGCCGCGGCCGAACGACGGGAGCCACCCCAGCCACACCGCGAAGATGAGGATGAGGAAGATCCCGATGAGGAAGTTGGGCAGCGACACGCCCACGAGCGAGGTCGTGAGCACCGCCTGCGCCGTCCAGGAGTTGCGCTTGAGCGCGGTGAAGACGCCCAGCGGGATCCCGACCAGCAACCCGATGAGGGCGGCGCTGCACGCGAGCTCGAGCGTGGCGGGCAGCCGCTCCACGAGCAGCGCCGACACGGGCCGCCCGAGCCTCAATGAGATCCCGAAATTTCCATGCACGGCGTTTTCGAGGAAGGTCGCGAACTGCACGTAGAAGGGCTTGTCGAGGCCGAGGATGCCGCGCATCGCCTCGCGGTCGGCCTGCGTGGCTTCCGGCGGCAGCATCAGCGACACCGGATCGCCCACGAAGTTGAAGAGCGAGAACGCGATGAAGCCCACCACGAGCATCACCACGACGCCCTGCAATAGCCGGCGGAGGATGAACGCGATCAACTTGTCACCCCGGCGGAGGCCGGGGTCCAGTCGTTCATTTGATATTCACCCACTTGATCGTGAGCTTGTTGTCCGCGCGATGGACCACTGTCACGTTCGATCGCATCACCCACGGGATCACCTGGAAGTGCAGCGGCAGGTGCCCCACCTCCTGCTGGTGGATGCGGCTCGCGTCGAGCGCGAGCGCCGCGCGCTTCCTGCCGTCGACCTCGGTCTTCAGCTTGTCGATGTCGTCGTCCACCTTCGCGTTGGAGTAGTGGCCGAAGTTGTAGTCGCCGTCCGCCGTCTTCGGGATCACCGTGCGCACGAGGCTTTGCAGCGCGTACTGCGAATCGAACGTCGGAACGCCCCAGCCCAGCATGTAGAAGCTGGTGTCGTAGTTCTGGATCTTCGGGAAGTACTGCGCGCGCGGCAGCGTGGCGACGCGCACCGTCACGTTGATCTGCGCGAGCATTCCCGCCACCGCGACGCAGATCTTCTCGTCGTTCACGTAGCGGTTGTTCGGGCAATCCAGCGTGACCTCGAAGCCCTGCGGGTAGCCCGCTTCCGCCATGAGCTTCTTCGCGCGCTCGCGGTCCGGCGCCTTCACCACGTCCAGCTCCTTCGGGAAGCCGTCCACCTGCGGCGCGTACATCACCGCCGTCGGCACCGAGAGCCCGCGCATCACCTGCGTCTTGATTGCGTTCAGGTCGAGCGACATCTGGAACGCCTGGCGCACGCGAAGGTCCTTGAAGGGGTTCTTGCCCTTCACGCTCGAATAGAGCAGCTCGTCGCGATACTGGTCCATGCCGAGGAAGATGGTGCGGTTCTCCATGCCCTCGAGGACCTTGAGGCTTGCGTCCTGCTTGAGGCGCGGAATGTCCTGCGGCGGAGGATCGAGCACGAAGTCGATCTCGCCCGAGAGGAGCGCGGCGAGCCGCGTGCTGTCGGACTTGATCGGCGTGTACACGATCTCGTCCACGTTGCCTTCGGGCTTGCCCCACCAGCCCGGGTTGAGCGTCGCCACGGTCTTCACGTCTTCCGCGCGCGATTTCAGGATGTACTCGCCGGTGCCGTTGGTGTGGCGCGAGCCGTAGGTCTCTTCCTTGTTCTTGAAGTCCTGCGGCTTCGTGATGTTGTGCTTCACGCACCAGGACCTGCTCATGATGCGCACTTCCGTGAGCTGCGGCACGAGCACGGGCGCGGGACCATCCGTGATGATGTCGACGGTGAGGTCGTCGACCTTCTTCGCTTCCTTCACGCCCGCGAGGTAGGGCTTGAAGTTCGACGTGTCCTCGAGCGCGCGCTGGATCGAGAACACCACGTCGTCTGCGGTGAACGCCTCGCCTTCCTGGAATTTCACGTTGGGGCGCAGCTTGAAGCGCGTTGTCGTGGGATTCACGAGCGACCACGACGTGGCGAGGAGCGGCTCGACCTTGAGGTCCTTGCCGCGCGTGACGAGCGTCTCGTAGATGTTGTCGAGGAAGGCGTTGGTGAAGCCTTCGTTCTGCGCGTGTGGATCCATCGTGACGACGTCGCCCTGGCTCGACCACTTCAGCGTCTTGGCTTGCGCCGTCGCTCCCGCGGCGACTGCCACTGCTGCGATCAAAATGGGGATGATTCTCACGGCGCTCTCCCTCTATAAGTTTGCGGTATGGTAGCAAGACAACCCCATGACATACGAGATATTTCGCGACGATCCTTACGCGAGCGAGGCCGAGGCTTCGGTCGTCGCGCGGGACGGGCGCGGCCTCGTCGTCGACCGCACGATTTTCTATCCGCGCGGCGGTGGGCAGGCGGGCGATTCAGGTGCGTTCGTGCTCGAAGGCGGTGCCTCGATCGCGATCGGCGATACGGTGAAGGGCGATGCGCCGGGTGAAATCCTGCACGTCCCCGCGCCGGGCCAGGAAGCGCTGCTCGAATCCGTCGCGGCCGGAGGGAAGGTGAAGCTCCGGATCGACTGGGAGCGGCGCCACAGGCACATGCGCTTCCACACAGCCACGCACCTGCTCTGCGCGATCGTGCCCCACGAGACCAACGGATGCTCGATCACGTCGGGCTACGCGAGGCTCGACTTCGACATGGTGGAACCGCTCGACAAGGAGCACCTCGAGCGCGAGTTGGCGCGCCTGGTCGACGAGGCGCACGACATCCGCACGATCTGGATCACGGACGAGGAGCTGGACGCCAAGCCCGAGCTCGTGCGCACCATGTCGGTGAAACCGCCGCGCGGCGTCGGGAAGATCCGCCTCCTCGAGATCGACGGCGTGGACCTGCAGGCCTGCGGGGGGACGCACGTCGCGAATACGCGCGAGATCGGCAGGATCCGCGTCACCAAGATCGAGAAGAAGAGCGCCCGGTCGCGGCGCGTGGTGATCGAGTTCGCCTGACTTCGGGGTCAGACCCCGGCGCTCGCGAGCTCTCGGGGTCTGACCCCGAAGTCACAGCGGCAGGGCCGTGGTCTCCTTCACTTCCTCCAGCACGAAGCTCGACTTCACGTCGAGCACGCCCGGGTGCTTGAGCAGCGACTCCATCACGAAGCGCGAGAAATGGTCGAGGTCCGCGACCTGCACGCGCAGGAGATAGTCCATGTCGCCCGTGAGCGCATGGCAGGCGAGCACCTCGGGCCAGTCCTTCACGGCGCGCGCGAAGGCATCGGTCGGCATGCGGCCGCGCTTCTCGAGTTTCACGTTCACGAAGGCGAGCAGACCGAGTCCTACACGCTTGGCGTCGAGGAGCGCCGCGTAGGAGCGGATCACGCCGGCCTCCTCGAGCGCCCGCACTCGGCGAAGGCACGCGCTGGGCGAAAGGTTCACGCGCGAGGAGAGCTCGAGGTTGGTGAGGCGCCCGTCGCGCTGCAGGATCTCGAGCAGGCGGCGATCCGTGCGGTTCATTGCCGGGTTGGTGGATTTGGCCATCATTCATCGCTTCCGAGCAATATAATTGCGCCAGAGTGCCTCGGAGCGCCTCATTTGGCAATCTCATTCGACGGCGCGGTTGGTAGAATATCCGCCTACTCCCCGAGGAAGCCCCCATGAGCGAAATCCGCCCGCACGACAATCCCATGGGAACCGACGGATTCGAATTCGTCGAGTACACCGCGCCGAACCCCGAGCTGCTGGGCGATCTCTTCGAGCAGATGGGATTTTCCGCGGTGGCGAAGCACCGTTCCAAGGACGTGGTGCTCTATCGCCAGGGGAAGGTGAACTTCATCGTGAACCGCGATCCCGACAGCTTCGCGCAGTCCTTCGCGCGCGTGCACGGGCCTTCCGTGTGCGCCTTCGCGATGCGCGTGAAGAACGCCGCCAAGGCCTACCAGCGCGCGCTCGACCTGGGCGCCAAGCCGTTCCACGGGAAGGTGGGCCCGATGGAGCTCAACATCCCGGCGATCCAGGGCATCGGCGGAAGCCTCATCTATCTCGTCGACCGCTACCCGGGCAATGGCGGCGAGCTTTCGATCTACGACGTGGACTTCGTGCCGGTCGAAGGACGCGAGCAGCATCCGAAGGGCGCGGGCCTCCTCGAGGTCGATCACCTCACCCACAACGTGTACTCGGGGCGCATGGACACGTGGGCGCAGTTCTACGAGAAGCTCTTCAACTTCCGCGAGATCCGCTACTTCGACATCCAGGGCAAGAAGACCGGCCTCACGTCGCGCGCGCTCACCAGCCCGTGCGGCAAGATCCGCATCCCGATCAACGAGCCGTCCGACAAGGGCTCGCAGATCCAGGAATACCTCGACGCGTACAACGGCGAGGGTATCCAGCACATCGCGCTCTCGGCGTCCGACATCTTCGCCACCGTGGAGCTGCTGCGCACGAAGGGCGTGCGCTTCCTCGATACGCCGGACACCTACTACGACCGGGTCGACGCCCGCGTGAAGGACCACGGCGAGGATCTCGAGCGCATGAAGAAGAACCGCATCCTCCTCGACGGCGAGGGCGTGGACAAGGACCACCACGAGGACAAGCTGCTGCAGATCTTCACCGAGACCGTCATCGGCCCGATCTTCTTCGAGATCATCCAGCGCAAGGGCAACCAGGGATTCGGCGAGGGCAACTTCCGCGCGCTCTTCGAATCCATCGAGGCCGACCAGATCGCGCGGGGCGTGATTTGAGCTACCTCACGGGCTTCGGCGCCCATCACGAGACCGAAGCGGTCAAGGGTGCACTGCCCGTCGGGCAGAACTCGCCGCAGCACGTCGCGTTCGGCCTGTATGCCGAACAATTGTCGGGTTCCGCATTCACGGCGCCGCGCGCGGAGAACCTGCGCTCGTGGCTCTATCGCCTGCGGCCTTCGGCGATGCACGACGCGTTCACGCGAATGGACGACAAGGTCTTGCGGACCGCGCCGTGCCACGAGGCCGACACGCCGCCCAATCGCCTGCGCTGGTCGCCACTGCCCATGCCCACGGGCAACGTGGACTTCGTCGACGGGCTCGCGACCTACGCGACCTGCGGCGAATCGCGCATGCAGCACGGGGCCGGCATCCACGGCTACTGCGCGAATCGCTCGATGGAAGGACGCGTCTTCTGCAGCGCCGATGGCGAGATGCTCTTCGTGCCGCAGGAAGGCGCGATCGCGCTCGCTACGGAGATGGGGCGCCTCGACGTCGCGCCGGGCGAGATCGCTCTCGTGCCGCGGGGCGTGAAGTTCCGCGTCGAGACAAAAGGCGCTCCCGTTCGCGGCTACGTCTGCGAGAACTACGGCGCGCCGTTCCGCCTTCCCGACCTCGGTCCCATCGGGTCCAACGGACTCGCGAACCCGCGCGATTTCGAATACCCCGTGGCAGCGTATGAAGACCGCGCCGCCGCGACGGAAGTCATCGCGAAGTTCGGCGGCCATCTCTGGAGCGCGCGCCTGGACCATTCGCCGCTCGACGTGGTCGCCTGGCATGGCAACTACGCGCCGTTCAAGTACGACCTCGCCCGCTTCAACACGATGAACACCGTGAGCTTCGACCACGCGGATCCGTCGATCTTTACGGTGCTCACATCGCCCTCGGATACGCGCGGCACGGCCAACGTGGATTTCGTGATCTTCCCGCCGCGATGGACGGTGGCCGAGCACACGTTCCGCCCGCCGTATTTCCATCGCAACACCATGAGCGAGTTCATGGGGCTCGTGCGCGGCCAGTACGACGCGAAGCACGGCGGATTCGTGCCGGGCGGCGCGAGCCTGCACAACCAGATGAGCGCCCACGGTCCCGATCGCGCCTCGTACGATAAGGCGATCGCGTCCGACCTGAAACCGCACTACATCCCCGACGTGATGGCCTTCATGTTCGAAAGCCGTTACGTGTTCGAGCCCACGGCCTTCGCGCTTTCCACGCCGGCGCTCGACCGCGACTACGACTCCGTGTGGAACGGCTTCGACAAGGCGAAGATCCCGAAATGAAACTGGCATCCCTGAAAGGCCCGTCGCGAGACGGAACGCTGGTGGTCGTGAGCCCGGATCTCGCGCGCGCCGTGAAGGTCGAGGCGATCGCGCCCACGATGCAGTACGCGCTCGAGCATTGGGACTCGATCTGGCAGAAGCTTCGCGGCGCGTTCACCTCGCTCGAAGTCGGCGCCGAGCGCGATGCCTTCGACTTCGGCGAGGCGCTCGAGCGCGGCGATGTGGCGGCGCCCCTGCCGCGAGCCTACGAGTGGCTCGACGGCTCGGCGTATCTCTCGCACGTGGAACGCGTGCGCCGCGCGCGTAACGACACGGTGCCCGAGAGCTACTTCAAGGATCCGCTCATGTACCAGGGCGGCGCCGGCATGATGATGGGTCCGCGCGATCCCATCCGCGTCATCTCCGAGGAGTGGGGCGTGGACCTGGAAGGCGAGGTCTGCGCGATCGTGGGCGACGTGCCCATGGGCGCGACGCCGAAACAGGCGGGCCACGCGATCCGCCTCGTCACGCTCGTGAACGACGTGTCGTTCCGCCGCCTCATTCCCGCGGAGCTCGCGAAGGGATTCGGATTCGTGAACGGGAAGGGTGCCAATGCGCTCGCGCCCGTGGCGGTGACGCCCGACGAGCTCGGCGGCGCCTGGCGCGAAGGCCGGCTCCATCACCAGCTCCTCTGCGACGTGAACGGCAAGCGGCTCGGCCATCCCAACGCGGGGCAGGACGCGACGTTCGGACTCCACGAGCTCGTGGCGCACGCCGCGAAGACGCGCTTCCTCGCGGCCGGCACGCTGGTCGGCACGGGCACCATCTCCAATCACGACGCGGGCGCGGGCTATGCGTGCCTCATGGAGAAACGCCTCGTGGAGCAGGTGGAGCTCGGCGCCGCGAAAACGCCGTTCCTCGGCTTCGGCGATCGCGTGAAGATCGAGATGCTCGACGGGAAGGGCGCGACGATCTTCGGCGCCATCGACCACGTCGTCGAATCGTTTGTCACCCCGTTGAAGAACGGGGCCCAATGACCGGCGAAACTGCCCACGGCCTGCGCGGCGACTACAGCCGCATGCGTCCCGACTACACGGTGGACCAGGAGTGGGACGCGTACTCGGAAGCCGAGCACGAGCTGTGGCGCCGGCTGTATCGCAGGCAACTTTCGCTCGTGGAGAAATACGCGTGCGACGAATTCTGCGACACGCTGCGCACGCTTCGCTTCGACGAGGGCATCCCCCGGTTCGACGCCATCAACCGCAAGCTGGACGCCGTGACGCGCTGGCAGCTCGTCGCCGTGCCGGGTTTGCTGCCCGACCTCACGTTCTTCGAGCATCTCGCGAACCGCCGCTTCCCGGTGACGGTGTGGATCCGCGACCCGGAAGAATTCGACTACATCGTCGAGCCCGACATCTTCCACGACTTCTTCGGCCACGTGCCGATGCTCTTCAACCCGGTCTTCGCCGACTACATGCAGGCCTACGGCAAGGGCGGCATCAAGGCCCACGAGCTGGGCGCCATCGAGATGCTCTCGCGCCTGTACTGGTACACGGTGGAGTTCGGATTGATCGCTACGCCGAAAGGCGTGCGCGTCTACGGCGCGGGCATCCTCTCCTCGGGCGGCGAGATCAGCTACAGCGTCGACAGCCCCAAGCCCAATCGAATCGGCTTCGACCTGCTGCGCATCATGCAGACGCTCTACAAGATCGATACGTTCCAGGAAACGTACTTCGTGATCCGCGACTTCAAGCAGCTCTTCGATGCGACGGCGCCGGATTTCACTCCGTATTACGCGAAGCTGAAGGGACGCGCTCCCTATCCCGCGTCGGCGGTGTTGCAGGAAGACCACAGGTATTGACCAGGCACTCGCGTTTCGGGTCGAACATCGGCACGATGCCGGTTGAGGTGTCCCGCCGATGAGTCAAGCCTCCTTTCGAACTGCCCTCGGTTTCTGCGTCACGCTCGCAGCGGCGAGCACGTTCGCTCACGCCTACGGCGAGCCCGATCCCACGTACCACCCCGTGCCGGTGCCCGGGTGGTCCTGCGACAACACTGCGCTCGCGACTCTCGCGGATGGGAGCGTGTTCCTGGCGGGTGTCACTCCCGTCGCCACCATCAAGGGCGGCATCGTGAAGTTCAGGCCCGATGGTTCGCCCGATCCAACCTGGGGCGCCAGCGGCGTGGCGCAAGTTCCCGACATCGCGCCGGGAAAGCTCCTCGTTCCTACCGCGGATGGCGGCCTCTACGTGCTCGGCAGCCGGATCACGAAGCTGCTCGCCAACGGCAGCATGGACAACTCGTTCGCGTTCAACAGTGCGCTGTATCGAAGCCAGGCCGGTGCGGCCGCAGTGACGGAAACAGGCGGCATCGCGTACTTCCGCGTCGACATGTTTCCGATTCCCACCGAAGAGCCCGCCACGCAGCCGACGCTTGTCGTGCTCGATAGTGGGGGGAATCTCACCCGACTCCTGGGCTTCACGTCTTCGGCGAACGTCTACGCGTGGTCCGTCGCGAACGGCGGGATGCCCGAGTTCGCGACCTATACGCTCGATGCGCAGGGACGGCGAGACCTGGAGCTGATCGGCTTCCTCCCCGCCGGCATCGGCGACTTCGAGCAGGTCTTCAGTCCGAAACGACTGATTCCAGCCACGGGAACGTCGAGCTGGATGTGGCCCGCAGCCGCGGTGGATGCGTACGGCGGAGTGATCTTCCTGCGGTTCAACCCTGCGGATCGTTCCCTGTCGCTCGTTCGCAATGGCCCCGACGGCGCGCCCGACGGGACTTTCGGTGCGCAGTCGCTGCCCGTCGCCGCGTTGCCAACCGCGGAGAATTTCAGCGTGACGCCCAGGGCGCTGTGGCGAACGACCGGGGGAGGCTGGACCGCTCTCGCTGCGATCTCGGGGCAAGGCAGCGAGTCTCTCTTCGTGGTGAGATTCACGGCGGACGGCAGGCCGGATCCCAACTTTCCACAATATTCGGTGCTCGCGGATCGCAACTACGCGAGGCTCGACGACGGCAGCCTCATCGCCAACGACCCGAAACCAACCTCGTGCCAGCTCGCCCGTTTCCTCACGGACGACAAGCGCGTCGAGGGCACGATCGTCGAGTACTACCACCCAGCGCTCGATCACTACTTCCTGACGCTCGATGGATCCGAAGCCGCGAGCCTCGACCACAACGTCGCGACGCTCGGATGGCAACGAACGGGCCGCACATTCGGCGCGTGGCAGGCGGTCGACGTGCCCGGCGCGGTTGAAGCATGCCGCTTCTACGGCGATCCGGTCATCGGTCCCAACAGCCACTTCTACACGACGGATGCGAATGAATGCGCGGGGCTTCGCGCGATCGAGGCGAGCACGCCGCCGGGCGTTCCCGCGTGGCACTTCGAAGGCTATGCATTCAGCGCCGCGAATGCCGTCGGCCCCTGTCCTTCAAATCTCGCACCCGTGTATCGCGCGTTCAGCGGACCTGCCGCGCCCGCGAGCGATCCGCATCACCGGTACACGACGGACCCGGACGTGTATGCGCAGATCGTGAATTCGGGATGGATCGGGGAGGGCGTCCGCTTCTGCGTGCCCCCTCGGCCGAGCCGCACCCTGTTCTTCGACGCCGGGAACTTCCAGCTTCGCTAGGTCAGTCGATCTTCACCCAGAGCGCCTGCAGCACGTTGTCCGCGCGATGCACGGTGTGCACGTTCGCGCGCTCGGCCCACGGAATCATCTGGCGGTGGAGCGGGATCGTGTAGACCTGCTCGCGAACGCGCTTGAATGCATCCAGCATCAGCGCGCGGCGCTTCGCGGGATCGAGCTCCGCCTCGACCGAATCGATGAGTGAATCGAGCGCGTCATCCTTGTAGCGCCCCGAGTTGAAGTCGCCTTTGCCTCCGCCGGTACGCCCATGGATCACCGGTGTCAGCGTGAATCCGGGATCCGTCGCCGCGCCGCCCCAGCCGTAGAGGTGCATCGTTACGTCGAAGTTGTCGACCTTCTGGAAGAACTGCGCGCGCGGGATCGCGTTCAGCTTCACGGTGACGCCGATCTTCGCGAACATGCCGGCCAACGCGGTGCAGATGCGCTCGTCGTTCACGTAGCGGTTGTTCGGGCAATCCATCCCGAACTCGAAGCCGTCGGGATAGCCGGCTTCGGCGAGGAGCTTCTTCGCGCGCGGCGGATCGAAGGGCAGCAATCGCGGCTCGAGCTCCGGAAATGTCGCTGACGGAGATGGAACCATCGCGCCCGTCGGCACCGAATTGCCGCGCATCACCTGCCGCTTGATCCCCTCGGTGTCGATGGCCATGTACAGCGCCTGCCGCACGCGAAGGTCCTTGAACGGATTCCTTCCCTTCACGTTCGAGTACCTGAGCTCGTCGCGTTCCTGGTCCATCACGAGGAAGATCACGCGATTCTCGGGGCCGTTCACCACGCGCAGCGCGGGATCGGCCTCGAGGCGCGGAAGGTCCTGCAGCGGCGGATCGAGCACGAAGTCGATCTCGCCCGAGAGCAGCGCCGCCATGCGCGTGGCGTCGCTCTTGATGGGCCGGTACACGATCTCGTCCACGTTGCCTTCGAAGCGGCCGTCGGCGATGCCCCACCACTGGGGGAATTTCTTGAGCACAGTGGCCACCTCGGCGTCGCGCTTCACCAGCACATACGGCCCGGTGCCATTCTCGAAGCGGGAAGCGTAGGTCTCTTCCGCGCTCTTGTAGTCCTGCGGCCTGGTGACGTTGTGCTTCTCGCACCACGCGCGGCTCATCACGCGCACGGAGTCCACGTTCTGCAGGAACACCGCGCCGGGCACCGGCGCGTTCGTCTCGATCTCGACCGTGTAGTCGTCGGCGCGCCGCGCTTTCCCGATGGGCACCGCGAACACCTTGAAGTTGGAGCTCGGCATCTGCGCGCGCGCGATCGAGAACACGACGTCGTCGGCCGTCATCGGCGTGCCGTCGTGGAAGACCACGCCCTTGCGGATGTGGAACCGCCAGAGCGTGGGACTTACCTGCTCCCACGAGGTCGCGAGCGCCGGCACGAGGCGAAGCTGCTTGTCGCGCACGGTGAGCCGCTCGAAGATCTCGTCGTTGACGAGGTTGTTGAGTCCCTCGTTCTGGCCGTGGGGATCGGCCGTGAGGTAGTCGCCCTGCGAGGACCAGCGAAGGCTCTTCGCCCCGGCCGGCGCGGCGCATGTGAAAATGGCGAGGAGCAAGACCGGCGCGGCGGCAAGACGCATGCGCTATTCTGCCTCAGGGGAGGACGCTTGCAGTTTCCGCGTGAATGGATCGGCCTGGCGCTCGTGATCCTCGGCCTTGCGAGGGCCGCGTTGCTCGTCGCGCACGACCCGCTCGTGGGCTATGGCAGCGAACTCGACATGGTGCGGTCGGGCGCCTGCCTCGGCATCTATCCGGACGTGCCCGAAGCCGCGCGCCTACAGCCTCATCCCGGGGCGCCGCTCCCGGACTACAAGTCCCAGGACGTCCGCCGCGAGCTGTGCTATCCGTCGACCGAGATCGCGATCGTCGCGGCGACCGCGTCGATCACGCGGGCGGTGGGCGTCGGCAAGGAAATCTTCAAGCTGCAGTGGATCGGATTCGCGAAGCTCGCGCTTTTCGCGGTCACGGCCCTCGTGCTCGCGTGGGCATTCCATCCGCATCCCGCGGCGGCCCTCTTCCACGGCGTGATCGTGTTCGCGCTGTTGTCGGATCCGGTCGTGACGCTCTGGTACAACACGCTCTACACGGAGTTCGGCGTGATCTGGGCGCTCTACGCCACGATCGCCGCGATCGCGGCGCTCGCCATTACGGAACGCGGCGCGATTCCGCTCACCGTGGTGCTCGTGACGGGCATCGCGGCGCTCGCGTTCTCGCGCGAGCAGTTCTCGCTCCTCGCGCCGGTGATCGCGCTCGTGTCCTGGCCCTGGCTGTGGCAGCGCTCGCCGCACCTGACCGTCGCGGCATTCGGCGTGGCGCTCATCGCATCGACGGTCAACTACGAGCTCGTGCCGCGGCCCGCCGACGTGAGGCAGGCCGATCGCGCCGATGCCTATCTCGGCGTCGTGCTGCCCGCGGTGAGCGACACGAAGGCGGCGATGACGGTCCTCGGCCTGCCGGAGCCATGCGAGCCGATGATCGGCGCGGCATGGGCGCGCCAGCGCGGTGAATCGCTCGCCACGGTGTGCCCGGAAGCGCTCAAGCTCTCGTCCGTGGACTTCGTGCGCATCGGACGATTGGAGCCCGCCGCACTCGGACGCAGCGCGGCGCGCGTGCTGCCCGCCACGCAGGAGATCACGCCTCCCGGCGTCGGCACGCTCGCCGGCGAAAAGGATGTCCCGCCGAATGCCTTGCCGTGGTGGCTGCGCTCGCCGCTGCACGCGCTCGTGTGGCGCCTGCCGTTGCCCGTGTACGCCTGGATGGTGGTCGCGGCGGCGCTCGCCGCCCCGATCGCGCTGCTTGGAGCATTCGGATGGGCGAGGCCGTCGCGCACGCAACACGGCGTGCAGTTCCTGCTCGCGATGCTTCTCGGCGGCATCGCGATCTACGCGTTCACGACGACGGCCTTCGGCGATGGATTGAACGCGGCGTCCCGCCATTTCATTCCGGGAAGCCTCGCCGTGTGGGCTGCGTGGATCGGGCTCCTCTTCGCGGTGCCCGCGCTCGTGATGCGTTGGATCGAAGCGCCGAAGGCCCATATCCTCGAGATGGTCGCCGCCGTGCTCGGCGTGGCCGCGCTCGTCGCCGGGACGTCGTATGCGATCGCGTGGGGCCGCGCGCAGCCGCTCGCCATCGGCGCGATGGATGAGCCCGCCGGACGCGAGGTCGGGGCGGGCGCGGCACTCAAGGTTCGCGGATGGGCGATCGATCCGGCCGGCGTCGAGTCTGTCACCGTGACCCTCGGAAAGATCGAGCGCACCGCTTCGCTCGGCCAGCCGACCGCGTGGGTAAAGCGTGCCTTCCCGTCCTATCCCGACGCCGACGCCGCGGGCTTCACGTTGGAATTCACCGCTGCCGAGATCGGGCAGGCGGGATCCGCGGAGCCCGTCGCGATGCGCGTGCTCGCCAGGAGCCGCGCGGGCCCGACGATGGAGATCGACAGGCGTCGCCTGCTGATCCCGCAGCTCGTCTTCTCGCAGTGAGGCCGGCGGACGGCTATTTCAACTTGACCCAGGTGGTCTGGAGCCAGTTGTCGGCTCGGTGGATCACTTCCACGTTGGAGCGCGACACCCACGGGATCACCTGGAGGTGCAGCGGGATCATGAGCACGTGCTCGTGGAAATACTGCATCGCCTTGTCGATCGTCTCCTGGCGATGCTTGGGATCCGTGTCGCCCTTGGCTTCATCGACCATGGCGTCGAATTTCTCGTCCTTGTAGTTGCCCCAGTTGTAGTCGCCGTCGCCCTTGTCGTTGCGCGAGTGGAGCACCGGCTGCAGCGTGAAGATGGCGTCGGTGGTGGCGCCGCCCCATCCCAGCATGCAGAAGCTCACGTCCAGGCGCTGCGCCTTCGGGAAATACTGCGCGCGGGGAATCGCGTTCACCTTGATCGTGACGCCGATCTTCGCGAGCATGCCCGCCACCGCGACGCAGATCTTCTCGTCGTTGATGTAGCGGTTGTTGGGACAATCGAGCTGCACCTCGAAGCCGTTCGGATAGCCCGCGTCGGCAAGCAGCTTCTTCGCGGCTGCGACGTCATATGGATAGCGCTTGATCAATCCCGGCGGAATGCCCGCCTTGTCGGGATTGGGAAGGTTCACGGCCGTGGAAACCGCGAGCCCGCGCATCACAGTCTTCACGATCGCGTCTTCGTCGATGCCCTGGTAGAAGGCCTTGCGCACGCGCTCGTCCTTGAACGGGTTCTTACCCTTCACGTTCGAGTAGAGCAGCTCGTCGCGCGCCTGGTCCATCTGCAGGAAGATCACGCGGTTCTCGCGGCCTTCGTAGACCTTGAGCTCCTTGTCGGCCTTGAGCTTGTCCATGTCCTGCACGGGAGGATCGAGCACGAAGTCGAGCTGGCCCGAGAGCAGCGCCGACATGCGCGTGTTGCCCTCCTTCACGGGCGTGTAGACGATCTCGTCCACGTTGCCGTCGAAGCGGCCTTCCTTGAGCCCCCACCAGTTCGGGTTCTTCTTGAAGGTGCTCTTCACGTCCGGGTCGCGCGAGACGAGGATGAAGGGCCCCGTGCCGTTGGCGTTGCGCGACGTGTGGGCTTCCTTCTCGTTGGTGAAGTCCTGCGAGTTCACGGCATTGTTCTTCTCGCACCAGCTCTTGCTCATCATGAAGAGGCTGTTGGCGAGCATCTCGAGCATCACCGGGTTGGGGACCGGCGTGGTGAGCTCGACCGTGTACTGGTCGATCTTCTTCGGCGTGCCGACTGCGTTGCCGTACACGCGGAAGTTCGAGGTCTTGCCCTGCAGGCGGATGATCGAGAACACCACGTCGTCGGCGGTGAAGTCGCTGCCGTCGTGGAACTTCACGCCCTTGCGCAGGTTGAAGACCCAGGTCGTCGGGCTCGTCTGCTTCCAGCTCGTGGCGAGCGACGGCACGATCTCGAGCTTCTTGCCCCGCTCGACGAGCGACTCGTACACCTGGCCGTTGATCGAGTTGGTGAGCAGCTCGTTCTGCGCCATCGGGTCGGCCGTGAGGTAATCGCCCTGGCTGGACCATCGCAGGGTCTTGGCGTCGGCAACGGCGGCGGCGAACGCGACGGCGGCGATCGCGGCAATGCTCGAAATGGCGCGGAATCTCATCGGGGCCCCCTCCAGGTAGAGTCGTCAATCATAGCGGCTTTCCCACGATCACCGCGTCCTGTCCATCCCAGAAGGCGATCTCGCGGTAGTCGATCCGGTTGCCGGGCAGCGCGGCGTTCACCTCGCTCTCGACGAAGCCTCGCGTGGTGAAGGTGGTGCCGTAGGTTTCGCCGCCCAGTTGCGGCGATTCGCTGCTCGGGATGAAGTGGCCGCCCCGCGAGTCGAACTTCACGCCGAGCTCGCGTGCCCGGGCCTCGTTGTGGACGCTCACGAGGAGCGCGCCGCCCGGCGCCACCGCCGCGAACAATTTCCGGAGCCAGGGCTTCCAGGCGTCGGGCGGGAGGTGCGTGAAGAGCGAGAGGACGAATACGAGGTCGTACTGGCCGGGAATGCGAAGGGCTTCCGCGCTCGTCGCCGAGTAGAAACCGGAAGCACCGAGCTCTTCGCGCGTGAAATCCACGGAGCCCGGCTGCACGTCGGAGCAGGTGATGCGGCCCGGCATCGCCCTCACGAGGTGGCGCGTGAAGCGCCCGAATCCGGAAGCGAACTCGAGCACCGAGCGGCACTTGAGGAGGGACCGGTCCGCGCTCTCGAGCGCCACGATGAGCTCCGAGAGCGAGCGCCATCCGTCGGAAAGGTATTCGCGGACGGGATTGGCGGCGAGCGGATGCGAAGCGAAGAACTTGAAGATGTCGTCGCGTGGATCGATCACGCAGTTCACCTTCATCCACGCGCCATAGGAATCGGGCGAGCCCGAGCGTTCGCGGGCGTTGTGGGCGTCGAGGTCGA
>DATGGI010000204.1:0-1755 GCA_035308545.1 Usitatibacter sp. | reverse complement strand
GGTCGCGCCCGTGGTCAGCGAGGCCCGCACTCTGGATCGTTTCATTGCACCGGCCCAGGAACGCCTGTGGGCCCTCGCCCGGAATCTCTGGTGGAGCTGGGACCACGACTCGACCGGACTGTTCCTCGATCTCGACCCCGTCCGCTGGCGCCACCTGAATCAGAATCCAGTCTCTTTACTTACCGAATTTCCGCTTGCGCGCCTCGAGCGCCGCGCCTCCGAACTCGTCCTGCATAGCCGCATCAACTACGCCTTCCGGCGCATGCGGGAATATTTGAGCTCCGAGCGCACGTGGGGAGCGCGCCATGCCGGTGCGCTGCGGCCCCGCCCAGTTGCGTATTTCTCCGCTGAGTTCGGACTTCACGAATCTCTCCCTGTCTACTCCGGCGGCCTGGGCGTGCTTGCCGGCGATCACATCAAGAGCGCCTCTGACCTCGACATTCCTCTCGTCGGCATTGGCCTCTTCTATGGTCAGGGATATTTCCGTCAGCGCCTCGATCGCAACGGCTGGCAGCAGGAAGAGTATCTCGAGACCGACGTCAATCAACTACCGATGGAACCCGCCATCGGCAAGAACGGCCGCCCCGTCATCATTCAGATCGACACACGCAGCGGATCGATTCGCGCGAAGGTGTGGCGCGTGAAGGTCGGCCGCCGCGACCTGCTACTTCTAGATTCTGACGTCGAAGGCAATGCGCCCGAAGACCGCGAACTCACTTCGCGCCTTTACGGTGGTGACGGCCGTACGCGCGTTCGCCAGGAATTGCTTCTCGGCGTGGGCGGTTTCCGCGCCCTGAAAGAACTGGGCATCACCCCTGGCGTGCTTCACCTCAACGAAGGACACAGCGGATTCGCCGTGCTGGAAGCGATCCGCACGCGCATGCAGGACGAAGGATTGCCCTTCGATCGCGCCGCCGCCCGCGTCTCGCGTGAGGTTGTCTTCACCACGCACACGCCGGTACCCGCTGGTCACGACCGCTTCGGCGCCGACCTGATCGAAGAACACCTTGGTCCCCTGCGCGAGCAGCTTGGCATATCTACCGACACACTGATGGGCCTCGGTCGTGAGAATCCGAACAATCACCAGGAAACATTCTGCATGACCGTGCTCGGCCTGCGTCTCGCGCGCCGCGCGAACGCTGTCTCCGCACTGCACGGCGAAGTCTCGCGCGCTATGTGGACCGGCCTCGCACCGGGCAAGCCCGAGGATGAAGTCCCTATCGGGCACATCACCAACGGTGTGCACGTTCCCTCGTGGCTCGCACCGCAGATGTTCCGCCTGTACGACCGGCATCTCGGCCCGGGCTGGCACGAGCACAGCAGCGACGCCAAGATCTGGGACGGCATCGAGAACGTCGACGACGGCGAGCTGTGGGAGACCCACCTCAACCTGAAATCGCGCCTCCTCGATTTCGTCCGCCGCCGCGCCATCGAGCAAGCCGACCGTCGCGGAGAGCCGCCTGAGATCCTTCCCGGCCTCGGACGCATCCTCAGCCCCGACGCGCTCACCATCGGCTTCGCGCGCCGTTTCGCCACCTACAAGCGCGCGAACCTGATTCTTGCCGACATCGAAAGCCTCGCCTCGATGGTGAACGATCCCAAGCGGCCTGTGCAGTTCGTCTTCGCAGGCAAAGCCCATCCCCACGACGAACCCGGCAAGCGCATGCTGCAGCAGATCGCAGAGTTGATGCGCAATCCGCGATTCGCCGACAAGTTCGTCTTCGTCGAGGACTATGACATTAACGTCGGACGCCA
>DATGGI010000203.1:0-11794 GCA_035308545.1 Usitatibacter sp. | reverse complement strand
CGCGCGTGTCGTCATCGCATTGAGCATCTGGCGCGCGTTCTGGAAATCGCCGCGCCAGAGGAGGCCGACGCCCTGGCAGGCAAGTCCATAAGCATCGTCGGCCGTCACGCGGTCGTCGACGATCGTGATCTTCTTCGGTGGCGGAGCGCCGCGTTCGGATTGCCAGCGCGCCGTTCGCGCGTCGCCATTTTCGCTCCAGTGGACGAGCGGGGATTCTTCCACTAGAGCTCGGTGTATTTCTTCGCCGTGCCGCGCGCCTTGTCGACCGGGTACTTGCGCTCGTTCTCGGCGAGCTTGCGTCGCGCTTCGACGACAGGATCGATGCCGAGCGTGTCGGCGAGGCGGACCAGGTAGAGGAGCACGTCGGCGATCTCGTCGGACGCGGCGGCGCGCGTGGCGTCGTCGAGGCGGCTGCTTTGTTCCTCGGTGAGCCACTGGAACACCTCGAGCAGCTCGCCCGACTCCGCCGAAAGCGCCATGGCGAGATTCTTCGGCGAATGGAACTGGCCCCAGTCGCGCGCGGTGGTGAAGTCGCGCAACTGGGTGCGCAGCCCTTCGAGATCGCTCATCGTCGCCCCCTAGAATCTCTCGCCCTTGCGGAGGTAGCGCCATTGCCCCACGGGCAGCGACCCCAGCGGCACGCCGCCGGTGCGCACGCGCTTCAATCCGGTCACCACGAGCCCGACCATCTCGCACATGCGGCGGATCTGGCGCTTGCGCCCTTCGCGCAGCGCGAACCGCAGCTGGTCCTCGTTCGCCCACGACACCTGCGCGGGCTTGAGCTTCACGCCATCCAACTCGAGTCCGTGACGCAGCAATCTCAGCCCGTCGTCGCCGAGCTTGCCCTCGACGCGCACGAGGTATTCCTTCTCGACGTCGGAGTCCTGGCCGATGAGGCGTTTCGCGACGCGGCCGTCCTGCGTGAAGACGAGAAGGCCCGTGGAGTCGATGTCGAGGCGTCCCGCGGGCGCGAGGCCGCGTAGATGGCTGTGCACGAACTTCGTATGGGACGGATCCTCGCCCCAGCGATTCTCCGGCTTGATGAGCACCATCGCGGGCTCGTGGCCGTCTTCTGGCTGTCCCGATACGAAGCCGATGGGCTTGTTCAGCAGGATCGTCACCTGCTCGCTCTGGTGGCGCGTGGCCGCGGCCTCGACCTCGATCTTCGCGGTGGGCGGGACGCGCACGCCCAACGTCTTCACGACCACGCCATCGACTCGCACCCAGCCGTTCTCGATCCATTCGTCCGCTTCACGGCGCGAACAGAGGCCCAGCTCGCTCATCCGTTTCGAAAGGCGCGGGTCGTCGGGATTCTCGTGCGCGGGAGCGGCGCGCTTCGGGGGATCGACACGCTTCGGAGCGTCGATACGCTTGAGGGAATCGACACGCTTCGGGTCGTGGGGTCGCCTCGGCGCGGTGGGCCTCGGCGTCGCGGGACGAACCTGGGGCCGCGGTTTCGCGGGCTTGGGCCGTGACACTTTTGCGACCGGCGCGGGAGCCGGCGCGGGCGCGGGTTCTGGCGGTTTCGGCTTCTTCGGGAGCTTCAGGACGTTCGTCATGTACTGATTCTATCCCGCAAGACAGCGTAACAATTCTCCCGCGAACCTGCGAATCCGCCGGCGAATCCAAGTTCATCCAACCCGCGAGGTGCCTTGTTGGCATTTCGATTCCCGCAAACGAAACTCGCCGCGGAGGGCGTAAGACGATGAAACAGGTTCTTGGTGTTCTCGCAGTTGTCATGATTTCCTTTCTCAGCGGTTGCGCAGCGACGGCGACCACGCAGTCGGATGCCGGCAGCACGAAGCCCAGCGTGATCGCGGCCGCGAAGGACACGCCGCCGGCGTGCACGAACGGCTATCACGCGTGCGTCTGCGACAAGGAAGCGAAGTGCTGCAGTTTCCGCCAGGATTGCGAGTGCGGGAGCGGCGGCAACGCGATCTGCAGGTAGCGGCGTTTCGCTTGAGGTATCGTATGGGCGATGTCCGAACTCGCCCATTGGGATAGTTTTTACGTAATCGTCGGTTCCGCGGCGGGCGCGTTGATAGGCCTGCAGTTCGTGGTCCTCACGCTCGTCGCGGAACGTCCTCCCGAAGGCGATGCGGAGCTCGCCGGCGCCGCGTTCGCGTCGCCGACGATCGTCCACTTCGGCGTGGCACTCCTCGTTTCCGCGGTCGCGCGGATGCCGTGGCATTCGGTCCACGCGCTTGCCGTGACGTGGGGGCTCGTCGGCCTGTTCGGATTCGGCTACACCGCGCTCGTCGCGACGCGCCTCACGGGGCAAGCCAGCTACAAGCCCGATTTCGAGGACTGGATCACGCACGCGGCGGCGCCGCTGGTGGGCTACGGCGCGCTCCTGGCTTCGTCCTACATCGCCTTCGACCACGAGGAGACGGCGCTCTTCGTGGTCGGCACGGCGGTTCTCCTGCTCCTCTTCACCGGGATCCACAACGCGTGGGACTCGATCGCGTACCACGTGTTCGTGAAGCGGGCGAAGAAGGGCAAGGGAAAGCTCTAGAGGGCGGCGTCGGGAATCTCGGGCTCCACGAGCTTCGCGAGCAACACGAGCGAGTCCTGCCATCCGAGGTAGCACATCTCCGGCGGAATCGCGTCTGGGATCCCTTCCTGCGTGACATGGAGCTCCGTGCCGCAGAAGACCTTCTTCAGCTCGATCGTCGTCGTCATCGCGCCGGGCATGCCGGGATTGTCGAAGGCGTCCGTGTGGCGGATGCGCTCGTAGGGCACGAGCTCGAGGTATTTTCCGCCGAACGAGTGGCTGTGGCCCGTCGTGAAGTTCGTGAACGACATCTTGTAGGTCCCGCCCACGTGCGCCTCGAGGTGGTGGACCTTGCAGGTGAAGCCGTTCGGCGGCAGCCACTTGGCGTTGGCGTCGGCATCGAGGAAGGCGCGATAGACGCGCTCGGGCGGGGCCTTGAGGACTCGGTGCAGCTTGATGGTGCTGGGCATTGTCGCGCTCCTTTGAAGGTTCCTGTATCGGATAGTCGAACGGGAAGGATCTATTTCGACAGGATCCACCAGGAAAAGATTGCCGACAGGACGGCGAGGGCGGCCCCCAGGAGCATCACGAGGCGAAAACCCGCGACGAACGATTCGCCGATCGCCTGCTGCACCGCCCGGCGCTGGGTAGCGTCGAGGGCCTCGGGAATCTCGATGGCGGCGAGCTTCGCCTGCTGGCCGCGGATCTGCTCGCGAACCTCGGCCGTCACCTTCGCGCCCTGCAGGCGCCGCTCGAGCTCCGCATCGAACGCATGCGACATCGCCATGCCGAACGCCGCGACCGCGAGCATTCCCGCGGCCTCCGCGATCGCATTGTTGATGCCGGACGCGATCCCGGAATGCGCGCGATCGACCGAGGTCATGACGGTGGTCGTGAGCGGCGCCACGGTGATCGCCATCCCGAGGCCGAGCACGACGAATGCCGGAAAGAATCCGGTCCAGTAACCCGCATCGATTCCCGGCACGACGAAGAGCGCGAAGCCCGCCGCGGCGATGAGCGGGCCGACGATGAGCAGGAGCCGTGGGCCGATGCGATCGGCGAGGCCGCCCGCCCAGCGCGAGAGGACCGACAACACCAGCACCGTGGGAATCATCGCCGCGCCGGCTTGCGTCGCGCCGAATCCCTGGAGCTGGATCAGATTCAACGGCACGAAGAAGAGGCAGCCCGCGAGCGCCGCATAGAGGAAGAGCGTGAGCAGGTTCGCGCCGCAGAATTCCGGCGAGCGGAAAAGCGCGAGCGGGAGCATCGGCGAAGCGCTGCGCCACTCGACCGCGACGAACGCGGCCAGCAGCACGAATGCCGCCGCGAATCCCGCGATGATGTTCGGATGCGTGAATCCCAGCGCCGACGACTCGATGAGCGCGTAGACGAGCGCGCCCAGGCCGAAGGTCGCGAGCGCCGCGCCGGCGAGATCGAGCTTCCGGCGCTTTCCCTCGCGGCTCTCGGGCACGTGGCGCCACGTGAGGTAGATCACGATCGCCGCGATCGGCGCATTGATGAAGAAAATCGCGCGCCACGAGATCTGGTCGATGAACGCGCCGCCCACCAGCGGGCCAATGACCATCGTGATCGACGTGAACGCGGACCACGTCCCGATGGCCTTGCCGCGTTCCTTGTCGGGGAACGACGCGCTGATGATGGCGAGGCTCCCGGGCACCATGAGCGCCGCACCGATGCCCTGCAAGCCGCGAAAGGCGATGAGCGCGCCGATTGCCGGAGCAAGCCCGCAGGCGATGGATCCCGCCGTGAAGATCGCCACGCCGATCACGAAGACGCGCCGCCTCCCGAAGAGGTCTCCCATCGCGCCGCCCGTGAGCATGAGCGCCGCGAGGAAGAGGTCGTAGGCCTCGAAGACCCACTGCACGTCGGCGATTGTGGCGCCCAGTGTGGCCTGCAGCGCCGGGAGCGCGATGTTCACGACGGTGCCGTCGATCATCGCCATGCTCGACCCGAGGATCGTCGCGGCGAGGATCCAGCGGCGCTGCGTTCGTGAGAGGTCGTGCATGCGGTACGATAGCCCGATATGAAGATTTCCGCGAAATCCACGGCGCTCGTCCTCATCGATCTCCAGAAGGGGATCCTCGCCATGAACACGGCGCCGTATCCCGCCGCCGATATCTATGCGCGGTCGATGAAGCTCGCGCAAAAGTTTCGCGCCGCGGGCTCGCTCGTGGTGCGCGTGCGCGTGGGCTTTTCCGCGGACCGGGTCGATGCGCTCCGCCAGCCCGTGGACCAGCCCACGAACTACGCCGCGATCCCCGCCGGCTGGGATGAGTTCCCCGAAGCGCCCGATCCGGCCGATCTCGTCGTGACCAAGCGCCAGTGGGGCGCCTTCTACGGCACGGAGCTCGATCTCCAACTGCGCCGGCGTGGCGTGAGCCGCATCGTGCTGGGCGGGATCTCGACCAACATCGGCGTCGAATCCACGGCGCGCAACGCCTTCGAGCTGGGCTACGAGATCGTGATCCCGGAAGACATCTGCGCGACGAGCCAGGCGGAGATGCAGGCGTTCGCGTTCAAGTTCATCTTTCCGCGCATCTCGCGAGTCACGACGTCGGAGTCGATCGAGCTCGAATAAGGGCTTCACCGACTCGTACGCGCCGTCCTTCGGCGATCCCTTCGCACAACTCGAAACCCTTGGGTGCGAGCACGATGATCGTCGAGCCGTGCTCGAACCAGCCCATCTCTTTGCCACGTTCGAGCGACGCATCGCATGCGATCGCGTTCGTTCCGCGATAACGCAGGTTCAACAGCACGTCGGCGAAGTGAAGGCGAATGCCCGCGACCAGGATTGCCGCGACGGCGACCAGCGTCACCCGGTTGCCGTCGGGGAGGATCAGCTCGATCGCCGCGCGCTCGTTCTTGCAGAAGAGGCGTTCGACGCGCTTCAACGCGATCGGGTTCACGTTCCAGGTGTCGCCGGAGATGTAGTTCACGCGCCGGACTTTTCCCGCCTCGGGTGCGTGGAAGCGGTGATACATGCTCGAGGTGATCCGGATCGTCGCGTAGCTGCCGTCCCGGTAGCGATCGATCCACTGGCCGTTGCCGAGGAGCTCGTCCAGCGTGTAGGGAAATCCCTTCGCCTGGATCATCGTGACGCCGTCGATCGTTCCGCAGGCGCCGACGATTCCGTCGCACGGGCTCACGAGGATCCCGGGCCGCGGGTCGATCGGGCGCGCGCCTTCCACGAGCTCGCGCGTGAAGCAGTCGTGAAGGCTCGTGAAGCGCTGTTTCTTCGCATCGCCGAGTTCCAGGTCCGCGAAGAGCTTCCACACGGCGATCGAGAGGGCGCAGACGAGCGGGTTCTCGATGTGGCTGAACCATCCCATGAAGCGGGTGGCGAGCTGGCGGGGAATGCGGTTGGTGAGCAGGAAATTCACGTCTTCCTGCAGCACGATCCGGGAGACGATCTGGCGGGCCGTCATGGGTCTGTAAGAATCCTCAGGTACTTGAGTGCATGATCTATATCGCCGTATTGGGCCTTGCGCTCCTCGTCCTCCCCGCGCTCAAGCGCCGCCTCGAGCTTTCGCGCGCCAAGCATCCATCCCTCTCGGGACACTCGCGCATGGCGAAATTCGTCGCGCGCCTCGTCCCCGCCTACGACTACGACGCGGACACCTTCTTCGCCACGGACGGAGCGCCCGAGGAGATCGAGGCCCGGCGCCGGCAGGGCTTCGCCGCGCTCGCCGAGACCTTTCGCAAGCGCTTCGCGAATTCCGCCGCCTTCACGGAGTCCGCTGCCCGCAGCATCTCCGACCTCCAGTTCACGTCGCGCTACCGCGTTCCCTTTCCGTACAGCCGCATCGTGAGGGAGCGCCTGAAGGGCGGCAGCTTCGTGCGCGCAAGCGACGGCGCCACGCTCACGGACCTCGACGGGAATGTCCTGTACGATCTCGCGGGCTCCTACGGGGTGAACCTCTTCGGCTACGACTTCTACCGCGATTGCATGGCCGAGGGCAGCGCCGAGGTCGCCGCGCTCGGTCCGGTGCTCGGCCAGCTGCATCCCATCGTCGCGGAGAATGCCCAGCGGCTGCGGGCGATCTCGGGACTGGACGAGGTGTCGTTCCACATGTCCGGCACCGAGGCCGTCATGCAGGCGGTGCGGCTCGCCCGCTATCACACGGGACGACGCTACCTCGTGCGCTTCAACGGCGCGTATCACGGATGGTGGGAAGACGTGCAGCCCGGGGTCGGCAATCCGCTCCCGCCGCGCGAGACCTACACGCTGAGGGACATGGACGACGCCACCTTGCGCGTGCTCGAAGACCGCGACGACATCGCGTGCGTCCTCGTGAATCCCGCGCAATCGCTTCATCCGAATGCAGCCGCCTTCGCAGACTCGTCCCTCGTGGACAGCGGGCGCCACGCGAGCTTCGATCGCGCGGCCTACGCCGCGTGGCTTCAACGGCTGCGCGAGGTGTGCACGCGCCGCGGCATCGTCCTCGTCTTCGACGAGGTCTTCGTGGGGTTCCGGCTCGCGGCCGGCGGCGCCCAGGAATACTTCGGCGTGCGCGCCGACATGGTGACGTACGGCAAGTCCCTCGGAGGCGGCCTTCCCGTGGGCGTGGTCTGCGGGCGGCGCGACCTCATGAAGCGCTTCGACGAGGAGCGCCCGGCCGACGTCTGCTTCGCGCGCGGCACTTTCAACTCGCATCCCTACGTGATGGGCGCGATGAAGGCCTTCCTCGACCGCATCGAGACGCCGGAGATTCGCGAGCTCTATGCGAACCTCGACGAGACGTGGAATGCGCGCGCCCGGTCGCTCAACGCGCGCCTCGAGGCGGAAAACCTGCCCCTGCGCGTGGCGAACCTCTCGACGATCTGGACGCTCCACTACACGCGCCCCAGCCGATACAACTGGATGCTGCAGTTCTACCTTCGCGCCGAGGGCCTCGCGCTTTCCTGGATCGGGACGGGCCGCCTCATCTTCAACCTGCGCTTCAGCGAAGACGACTTCGTCGCGGTGCGCGAGCGCATCGTGGCGGCGGCGCGGGCCATGGAGCGCGACGGCTGGTGGTGGGAAGTCCCGGGGCTCACCAACCAGAAGATTCGCCGCGCGATCCTCAAGGAGATGATCGCGCATCGCTTCGCCCCGGGCCGGCTGCCCCCTAGGCGGCCTTCTCCCCGTGCATCGCGTGTCTCGGGTCGATGAGCTCGCCCTGCAGGAGCTTGAGCGGCGCGCGGTAGTAGAGGGCGATGTCGTTGAACGGATCGGTGAGGATCTTCGTCATCCAGACGAGGCCCGTCTGCACGTCGCGCAGGTAGAAGAGATGCACCGTGCGGAAGAGCAGGCCCACCACGCCGACCGTGAGCCAGATGAGGCCGACGTTCTCGATCAGTTGTGACGTGGTCGTCGCTTCCCAGAGCAGGCCGCCGAGTGTCGGGCTCACCAGCAGCATGAAGGGCGAGAACACCCAGATCGACATCAGCACGACCTTGCGCTTGAGGTTGTAGCCGACCTTGATGGCCTCCTTGTACTCCTGCGTGGCGTCGTTCACCTCGTCGTAGTCGAGCGGCTCGAAGAAGAAGTGTCCGGACTGCCGCGCGACCATCGACACCAGCCACCCGATGATCGCGGCCACCGCGGGGCTGGTGAACAGCATGCAGTAGGCGACCACGAATGCGCACGCGCTCACGAAGTGCAGCGACTGGTTGATGCGGCTGTGGTGGTAGTAACGATGATCGTCCCACCGCTGTGTGGCTAGTTCCTTCAGGAAATCTTTCACGCTCGCTCCTCCTGGCCCCGGTTCATGGGTCCTCCATTGCGAATGTATGACGATTCGGTTGCCGTTGTGTTAACGCCAGAAGTCAATTTCGAGACAAAGACCTCGCAGCTTTTCTCCCACGGGAACTGCTCGGCGTGGCGCCGGCCGCTGTCACGGTCCAGGTCCAGGGCGTTCAGGGCCGCGCGGCCGAGGTTCCAGTCGAGGATTCCGGTGCGCGCGTCCGTCACCACGTCGAGGGGCCCGCGCACCGGCAGCGCCGCCACGGGCACGCCGCAGGCCATCGCCTCCAGCATCACGAGCCCGAAGGTCTCCGTCTGGCTCGGGAAGACGAATGCGTCGGAACGCTGGTAGTAGCTCGCGAGCTCCGCGCCGTGCTTGTAGCCCACGAAGCGCGCGTCCGGGAAAGCCTCCTGCAGGCGCGCGCGCTCGGGGCCGTCGCCCACGACGAGCTTGGTCCCGGGCAGCGGCAGGCGCAGGAACGCGGGCAGGTCCTTCTCGACGGCGAGGCGCCCGACATAGGTGAAGACGGGGCGCTTGAACTCCGTGAAGCGTTCGTTCGAGGGATGGAAGAGCTCGAGGTCGACGCCGAGCGGACACACCGCCACGCGCTGGAACCCGCGCCACACGAGCGTCTCCCGGAGGGGCTCGGTGGCCACGAGCACCGCGGACGCCTTCGAGTGGAAGTGCCGCATCATCGCGTAGGTGATGGACAGCGGCAGTCCCGTCCGCACCGCGATGTACTCGGGAAACTTCGTGTGATACGCGCTCGTGAAGCGCAGCCCGTTGCGCGCGCAGTAGCGGCGGGCCGCGAATCCGATCGGCCCCTCGGTCGCGATGTGGACCGCGTCGGGCCGGTATGCGTGGATGCGCCGCGCTACTTCACGCCCCGGGAAGAGGGCGAGCGGGATCTCGGGATAGCTCGGCGTCGGGAAGGTGCGGAATCCCGCGGGGGAAACGACCTCCACGTCGTGCCCCAGTTTCCGCAGGCACGCGATCGTATTCGAGAGGGCGACCACGACGCCGTTCACTTGCGGCGGCCAGGCGTCGGTCGCGATCAGTATTCGCACGACGCATTGTCACGCGCCACCCATGAAGGGAATGTGACAGCCCTCCTAAAGCTTGCGTCCCTGCTCCACGAGCTGGCGGAATTTCTTCACGTTCTCCTCGCCCGCATAGGCCGCGATCCGCTTGTATGCGGGCTCCATCTGGGCACGGAAGGGCGCGAGATCCGGCCGGGTAATCAGCATGCCCGCGTCGCCCAGCTTCTTGATTTGGTCCGTTTCGCCCTCCGCGATGAGCTTCCTCATGAGGTTGCCCGAGTTCGTGCTCTCTTCGCGGAAGATGTCCTGCTGCTGCGGCGTGAGCTTCTTCCAGGTCGCGAGGCTGATCGTGTGGATCATGTTGTTGTAGACGTGGCGCGTGAGCGCGAGATGCTTCTGCACCTCGTAGAACTTGCTGAACCAGATGACCGGCACCGGGTTCTCCTCGCCGTCGACCACTTTCTGCGAGAGCGCGAGATAGAGCTCCGGAAACGCGATGGCCTGCACGATCGCGCCGCAGGATTCCATCGAAGCCTGGATCTGCAGTTCGGGAGGCGTGCGGATCTTGAGGCCTTTCATGTCCCCGGGCACGTTGATGGGCCGCACGCTGTTGGTCACGTTGCGGAACCCGTAGTCCCAGTTGCGCAGCAGCACGAAGCCCTGGCGCTCGGCGAGCGGGGCGAGCCACTGCATCACGGGGCCGTCCAGGGTGCGGAAGCAATGCTCGGGGCTGTCCCAGATGAACGGCAGCATCACCGCGCCGAAGGCGAGCTCGTACTTGTCGAGCTGGCCCTGCGTCGGCAATCCCATGTCGATGGTGCCGAGCTTGATCTGCTGCGCCTGCTCGGGTGGTCCGCCGAGGACGTTGTTGGGGAAGATGTTGATCTTGATCGCGCCCGCGGTGCGCATCTGCACCTTGCTCGCGAATTCCTTCGCGGCGACGTTCGCCGGGTGGTCTTCCGGCGCGAAGTGGGCCCAGCGCAACGTGAGCTGCGCCTGTGCGCGAGCGACGTAGGGTGCGGCGAGCGTGGCGCCGGCGATGGCGCCCGTCTTCAGGAAATGCCTGCGGTCCATTTTTTTCTCCTCCTGGGGTCAGCCCCGGAATCCGAAGTAGTGCGGCAGGAACAATGATAGCCATGGCACGAACGCGACGATCAGCAGCCCGATGAGGATCACGGCGAGATAGGGAACCATGGCGCGCGACGCGGCCTCGATGTCTGCTCGCATGATGGCACAGCAGACGTAGAACCCGATTCCCGCCAGGGGCATGAATCCGCCCACGCCCATGGCGATGATGAGCACGAGCGCGTAGTGGATCCCGCTCAGGCCGATCTTGCCGGCGATGGGCAGCAGCAGCGGCGCAAGCACGTTGAGCGAGGGCAATCCTTCGAGCAGCACGCCGACCACGATCAGCAGCGCGATCGATCCCAGCATGAAGATCGCCGTGCTGTTGCCGACGGCGTGGAGCATCTCGACCAGGCGCTGGGGAAGGTAGGCGACCGTGAGCGCCCAGGAGAAGCCCGACGCGGCGGCGAAGATGAAGAGCAATACGCCGGTGAGCGCGGCCGTATCGATCGCCGTCTTCACGAAGGACTCGAAGTTCATCTCGCGATAGACGGCGGTGGCCAGCACGAGGCCATACAACGCCGCGAACGCGGCGACCTCGGTCGGTGTCGCGATGCCCGCGAGGATTCCACCGAGGAGCATTCCGGGCATGAGGAGCGGCAGCGCCGCGGCGAGCCCCGCCCGCGCCATCACCGCGACGGGAGCGCGCGCAATCACCGGGGCGCCCGAGCGCCGGGCGCGCACGTAGATGAGGATCATCAGGCTCAACGCCATCACCGCGGCCGGGATGAGCCCGCCGATGAACATCGCCGCGATGGAGACGTTGGTGATCGATCCCACGATGAGCATGGCGATGCTGGGCGGCACCGTCTCGCCCATCACGGCGGAGGCCGCGAGCACGGCCGCGCCTTCGGCGGCGCCATGCCGTTCGTTGAGCTCATCGCGCATCACGGTGCCGACGGCCGCGACGTCGGCGGGCTTCGAGCCCGACAGTCCCGAGACGACGTACATGCTCACCACCGCGACCTGCAGCAAGCCGCCGCGAAGGTGCCCCACGAGCGCGTGGATGAATCGCACGAGCCGCACGCTCATCCCGCCGCGCTCCATGATGAGGCCCGCGAGGATGAAGAACGGCACCGCGAGCAGGATGAAATTGCCCGTTCCGTTCACCATGCTCTGCGGGACGACGACGAGCGAGCTCGATCCCGAGGTCCACATGTACACCACGGTCGAGAGCAGTAACACGAAGCCCACGGGAACACCCGCGAAGATCGCGACGAAGAAGAGCGCGAGCGCCACGGTGATGGCCCGGTCGCCTACGAAATGGGAGACCCACACGTCGTGGGTCGCGATGGCGATCCCCAGGAGGACCGCAAAGGCGGTCGCGACTTTCCACGCATCATGCCAATGCTCCCGCCACAGGTGGACCATCGCGAAGAGGGCGATCA
>DATGGI010000202.1:0-5050 GCA_035308545.1 Usitatibacter sp. | reverse complement strand
GCTGCCGGCGGAACCGGCACGCGCGCGTCGGCATTTGCGAGCTGCGCTTCGCTTGAGAGCATTTCGGCGGGGACTTCCTCCGGGCGGCCGATGAACCAGCCCTGCCCGCACGCGATGCCGATCTCCTTCACGATCTTGAAGTCCGCGGCGTTCTCGATGCCTTCGGCGATCACCAGCGAGCCGCTGTTCTCGGCGATGTGCTGGATCGCATGCAGGAACTGCATCTTGACGGGATCGTCGGCGATGCCCGTCACGAAGTGCTTGTCGGCCTTCACGTACTCGGGGCGAAGCTGCGACCAGAGGCGCAGGCTCGCGAAGCCTTCGCCGAGATCGTCGATCGCCACGCGGCATCCCATCGAGCGATAGAGCATCAGCGACTCGTGCACGCGCTCGAAGTCGAGCGTCGGATAGTCCTCGGTGAGCTCGATCACGACGCGTCCCGGATCGATGCCGAGGGCCTCGAGGAACTTCGCGGCGCGGTCCTGCTTGAATCCCTCGCGCAGGATGAGGCGCGGAGAGACGTTGAGGAAGAGACTGCCGGCGAGCCTGCGATCGGCGAACGCGTGGAGGATCTGCTGCACGCAAAGGATGTTGAGCTCGACGGCCACGCCCTCTTCCACGGCGGCGGCGAAGAGCTCCGTGGGCGTCTGCAGTGTCGAGCCTTCGGGGCCGCGCACCAGCGCCTCGTACCCGACGATGTGGCCCTCGCGGAACCCGAAGATCGGCTGGAAGACCGTGCGCAGGCTCTTCGCTTCCAGCACGCGCCGGAGCTCGGCCGAGGCGTTGCGCCCCGAATCGACCGGCTGCCGCTTCATCGCGATGCCTGCGGCGCCGCGCTCAGGCCACGCCGTGCCGCTTGAACCAATCGAGCATGCGCTGCCATCCGTCCTCGGCAGCCTCCTTGCGATAGCTCGGCCGGTAGTCTGCGTGGAACGCATGCGGCATGTCGGGATAGGTATGGATGTGCGAAGGCTTTCCGGCGGCCTGCAGCGCGGCGCTCATGCGATCGACGCCATCGTTGGGGATGCCCGCGTCGGCACCGCCGTAAAGGCCCAGCACGGGCGCCTTCAGGTCGCGGACGACGTCGATCGGGAGCCGCGGATGCAATTCGTCCGTCGCGCCCTCGACCTTGCCGTACCACGCCACTGCCGCCTTGAGCGCGCTGCTGTGGGCCGCATAGAGCCACGCGATGCGTCCACCCCAGCAGAATCCCGTGATGCCCAGCCGCGCGATGTCGCCGCCGTTCGCCGCGGCCCACGACGCGGTGGCGTCGAGATCGGCCATGACCTGCGCGTCGGGAACGCGCGACACGACCTTCGGAAAGATGTCGTCGCGCTCGAGCTTCGTGACGTCGCCCTGGCGGCCGAAGAGGTCCGGCGCGACCGCGAGATATCCGAGCTTCGCGAGGCGGCGGCAGAGATCCTTGAAGTACTCGTGCACGCTCCAGATCTCGTGGGCGAGGAGCACGATCGGCAGATCCTTCCCGCCCTGCGGCTTCGCGCAGTACCCCGCGATGGTTGCGTCCTTCGCCGGGATGCGCACGTCCCCCGCTTCGAGGCCCGCGGAATCCGTTGAGATTGCCGTTTGCGCGACGGGCTGGACCGCCGCGGCATAAGTCGTCGCGTTCATCGGCTGATTATAGGACCGTGGCGCGGCGCCGATTCGATACAAATTGCGACGAAACAAAATGAAAAGCCCCCGGCCGCGGGGCACGGGGGCTTCGCGAGCCGGCGCCGCGACTACTCGCCGTAGAGCTTCTGCTTCATCTCGCGCCGTTCCTGGGCCTCGATCGTGAGCGTGGCCGTGGGACGCGCGAGCAGGCGCTGGATTCCGATGGGCTCGCCCGTCTCCTCGCAGTAGCCATAGCTGCCGTCGTCGATGCGGGCGAGGGCCTGGTCGATCTTCTTGAGGAGCTTGCGCTCGCGATCGCGCGTGCGCAGCTCGAGCGCGTGCTCTTCCTCGAGTGTCGCGCGGTCCGCGGGATCCGGCGCGAAGGAAAGCTCGCGGAGGTGTTCGGTGGTGGCGCCCGCGTTCTCGCGCAGTTGCTGCTGGAGCTCCATGAGCCGCTCGCGGAAGAACTTGAGCTGCGCTGCGTTCATGTAGTCCGACTTCGGCATCTTGATGAGCTCGGCTTCGGACGGGGTTTTCGGTTTGCTCGCCAATTGATCCTCGCTGCTGGCTTCTGGCGCCCCGGGAATGACTCCCCGGCAAGCCACCAAAAGCCGATAAGTTTAGCCCACCGGTAGGGTCTTATCAAACAATGCAGATGGGGCGCAACGGATCATTCCGCAAGGGAATTGTAGGCAAGCTCCGACCCGCGACTTTCATCCGTTTTATCAGTGCGTTACGAGTTCCTTCGAGGCCTGCTAATAGGACCGCGCGTCTTCGATCACCTTGCCGTCGTTGGGCAGGCTGCCTGCGGCCACGAACTGCACCTCGCCGCGGACCTTCAGGATCTCGCGGACCGTGGCCTCGATCGCGGGGCCGAGCCCCTCGCCGGGGACGTTCGCCGATTCCACGCGAAGCGTCATGCGATCCTCGCCTGCCTCGTTCGCGACCACGAGCCTCGCGCGCGAGAAACCGTGGCGACGAAGGACCTCGGCCACCTGGTGCGGATGCACGAACATGCCGCGCACTTTGGTCGACTGGTCCGCGCGTCCCATCCAACCGCGGATGCGCATGTTGCTCCGGCCGCACGGGCTCTCGCCCGCGAGGACCGCGGAGAGATCCCCGGTCGCGAAGCGCACGAGCGGATAGTCGTGGTTGAACGTCGTGACGACCACTTCTCCCACCTCGCCCTCGGCGACGGCATCTCCCGTGCCCGGACGCACGATCTCGACGACATGCTCCTCGCTCACGATCAACCCTTCGCGCGCGGACGACTCGTAGGCGACCACGCCGAGGTCGGCCGTGCCGTACGCCTGGAATCCATCGATCGATCGCTTCTCGAGGAACGCGCGAACCGGGGGCATGAAGGCCTCGCCCGAAACCTGCGCGCGGACGAGCGACGTGGAATCGAGGCGGAGCTCGTCGCATTTCTCCAGGATCATCTTGAGGAAGGATGGTGTGCCGACGTATCCCGTGGGCCGAAGGTCCGCGATGGCCTGCGCCTGCATTTCCGTCTGCCCCACGCCGCCGGGGATCACCGCGCAACCGAGCTGGTGCAGGCCCGTCTCGAACATGCTTCCCGCGGGCGTGAGGTGGTACGAAAAACAGTTGAGCGCCACGTCGCCCCTGCGAAAACCGGCCGCGAAAAGGCCGCGCGCCGTGTGCCAGAAATCCGGCCCGCGCCCCTCGGGATCGTAGATGGGGCCGGGTGAGGCGAAGATGCGCGCGAGTGCCGAGGCAGGCGTCGCGTTCAATCCGCCGAAGGGCCGGGCGCGCGACTGGATCTCGACCAGCTGCGACTTGCGCGTGACGGGCAGTGTCGCGAGCGCGGCGCGCGAATCGATGCGGGTTGTATCGATCGTGGCGAGGGCGTCGCGGTAGTACGCGCTATTCGCCTTCGCGTGCGAGAGCTGCGCGGAGAGCCGCGAGAAGACCTCGCGTTCGCGATCGGCGCGAGCGCGAGTCTCGAGCGCGTCGTAGTGGTCCGCCACGCTACGCGAGCCAGCGCTTGCGGCGCCGGTAGTGCTTGGTCTCGCGGAAGCTGCGCCGCCCGCCGCTCGAGATCCCGAGGTAGAACTCCTTCACGTCCTCGTTATCCGAAAGCGCCTGGGCGGAGCCTTCGAGCACGACGCGGCCGTTCTCGAGGATGTAGCCGAAGTCGGCGAAGCGCAGCGCGACCATCGTGTTCTGTTCCGCGAGCAGGAAGCTCACGTTTCCCGCGCTGTTGAGGTTCTTCACGATCTCGAAGATCTCCTCGACGATCTGCGGCGCGAGTCCCATGGAAGGCTCGTCGAGGAGGATCATGCGCGGCCGCGCCATGAGCGCGCGCCCGATGGCGGTCATCTGCTGCTCGCCGCCCGACGTGTATCCCGCGAGCGAAGTCCGCCGCTGCCTGAGCCTCGGAAAGAATTCGTATACGCGGTCGAGGTCGGCGCGGATTTCGGCTCGCGGCGCGTTGCGAGTGTAGGCGCCCGTGAGCAGGTTTTCCTCGACGGTGAGGTGCGCGAAGCAATGGCGGCCTTCCATCACCTGGATCACGCCGCGTTTCACGAGCTCCGAGGGATTGAGCCGGTCGATGCGATCTCCGCCGAAATGGATCGTCCCCTTGGTCACTTCACCCCGCTCGGCATGGAGCAGGTTCGAGATGGCTTTCAGCGTGGTGGTCTTGCCGGCGCCGTTGGCGCCCAGGAGGGCGACGATGCCGCCCTCCGGGACGGAAAGCGAAACCCCTTTCAGCACGAGGATCACATGGTTGTAGATCACCTCGATGCCGTTCACCACGAGCAGCGAATCGCTCGAGGTGCGGGGTTTCGCGACAGCGTTCACGCTAGCTCGCCTTGCCGCAGTCCTCGACGGGGAGCTTCTTCTCCGCTGCGTACTTTTCGGCGGACGTCTTGATGATCGGCGCGAGGTACTTGGTCTCCGACGTGTACCAGTCCGACGTGTAGCTCCATTCCGCGCCGTCCCACGTGTGGATGCGGGCCATGTGCGATCCACCGTGGTCCGCGCACGAGGTATGCACCGGCTGCATCATGCCGTCGACGCCCAGCGCCTTGATGCGCGCGGCGTCGATGTTCAGGTGCTCGGCGCCCCAGCGCACCTCGTCGGCCGTCACGACGCGGTTGCCGTATTTCTTCTGCGCGGCGCGGATCGACTCGACCGTGAGCATCGCCGAGAGCATGCCGCGGTTATAGAGGACGCTGCCGATCTCGCTCTTGTTGGCGGCGGTGCCCTGCCCCTTGTCGTAGAGGTACTTCACCATGTCCTTGTGGATCGAGTTGGTCTTCTCCGCGGAGTGGCCGAGGGCGAGGCCGTTGTAGCCCTTCGCGGCCATCTCGGCGGGCACGACGTCGGGCTCGGCCGCCGACCACCACACGCCGTAGATCTGCGCGCGCGGGTACGACACGGCGATCGCCTCCTTGAGCGCCGTCGAATTCATCAC
>DATGGI010000201.1:0-8646 GCA_035308545.1 Usitatibacter sp. | reverse complement strand
TCGCGGCCGCCTCGTACTATTTCATCGAGCGTCCGGCGCGCGCGCTCGGCAAGCGCTTCGCCCCGTCATAGGAAGCGCATCCTCGCAGGAAGTGGCGCTCTTTTTTTCGTGCCAAGTAGCTCACGTAGCGAGCCAGCGGCGATTTATTTTTTCCCACAGGTTGTCCACAGGATTCGGTATTGCGTGGGGGTAAACGCAGTGACACACTCGCGCCTCGCGGTGCAGGATCGCGCCGCTGGGGAGAATAAAACTACTATGGCCTCGGCAGCGGGCTCGGACCGCTTCCCTCGTGCTGGAAACGTGTCCGGCGACGCTCAGATAGAGTCGCTGCGCCTTCCGCCGCATTCCGTCGAAGCCGAGCAGGCCGTGCTGGGCGGACTGCTGCTGTCCAATTCCGCGTGGGATCGCATCGGGGATGTGATCGCCGAGGCCGATTTCTACCGCGCCGACCATCGCCTGCTCTGGCGGACGATCGTCAAGCTCATCGAGGACAACAAGCCCGCCGATGTGCTCACGGTCTCGGAGGCGCTCAAGAATTCGGGTGACATTTCGGATGTGGGCGGCCTCGCGTACCTGCACCAGCTTGCATCGGGAACGCCGTCCGCCGCGAATATTCGCCGATATGCCGAGATCGTTCGTGAACGGTCGATCATGCGCAAGCTCGCGGAGGTCGGCACGTCGATCGCGGACTCGGCCTATTCGCCGCAGGGCCGCGAGGCGCGCCAGCTGCTCGATGAAGCCGAGACGCGCATCCTGGAAATCGGGGAGGCGGGGGGGCGTTCGTCGGAGAGCTTCGAGGAGATGTCGAAAGTCCTCGCGGAGGTGATGAGCCGCCTGGACGAGCTGCATCGAAACCCCGCCACGGTCACGGGCAAGGCCACGGGATACACGGATCTCGACGAAATGACGACGGGCCTGCAGGACGGGGACCTCATCATCATCGCGGGGCGTCCCTCCATGGGCAAATCGTCGCTCGCGCTCAACATTTCCGAGCACATCGGCCTCGAGCTCAAGCTCCCCGTGCTCTTCTTCTCGATGGAGATGGGTTCGGCGCAATTGGCGCTTCGCCTGCTGGGCTCGGTGGGAAAGGTCGACGCCCAGAAGCTTCGCACGGGCCGCCTCGATCCGGGTGATTGGGACCGGCTCGGCACCGCGCTCGGCAAGTTGAACGAGGCGCCGATCCTCATCGACGAGACGCCGGCGCTCAATCCCCTGGAGCTTCGCTCGCGGGCGCGCCGCAAGTGGCGCGAGTACGGTGGCCTCGGGCTCATCGTCATCGACTACATCCAGCTCATGCAGGCGAGCGAGTCGGGCACCGAGAACCGCGCCACGGAGCTGTCGGAAATCTCTCGCGGCCTCAAGGCCATGGCGAAGGAGCTTTCCTGCCCGGTGATCGCACTGTCGCAGCTCAACCGCTCTCTCGAGCAGCGTCCCAACAAGCGCCCGGTGATGTCGGACCTCCGCGAATCGGGCGCCCTCGAGCAGGACGCCGACATGATCTTCTTCATCTACCGCGACGAGGTCTACAACGAGGACTCTCCCGACAAGGGCATCGCGGAGATCATCATCGGCAAGCAGCGCAACGGCCCCATCGGCACCATCAAGCTCACCTTCCTCGGCCGCCACACGCGATTCGAGAACTACTCCGGGGGCGTCAGCTACGGGTCGTAGTAGGATCAGCTGATCGGCCATGTCCCGACCGATTCTCGCCACCATCTCGCAGGCCGCGCTTCGCCACAACTACGGTGCCGCGAAGCGCGCGGCTTCGCGCTCGAAGGTTTTCGCCGTGGTGAAAGCCAACGGCTACGGCCATGGCCGTGAGCGCGTGGCGCGCCTCCTGGGGCCCGGGACCGACGGTTTCGCGATGGTCGAGCTGGAGGGCGCGGTCGCCACGCGCGAGAGCGGCTACCAGGGCCCGATCCTGCTGCTGGAAGGGTTCTTCGAAGCGAGCGAGCTCCTCGACATCGCCCACTCGGACCTGGCTGCCGTCGTCCACGAGGAGGGGCAGGTCCGGATGCTCGAAACCACGCGCATCCCCAAGTCCATCGACGTCTTCTTCAAGATCAATACGGGAATGAACCGGCTGGGATTCGCGCCAGGCGCGGTGCGGGCGCAACTGGAGCGCGTACAGCGATCGAACGCCGCCCGTTCGATCACGCTCATGACGCATTTTGCGACGTCGGAACTCGCTGGCGGAATCGACGAGGCGATGAAGCGCTTCGATGAGGCTACGCGGGGCATCGACCTGCCGAGATCCTTCGCCAACACGGCCGCGATCTTCTCCCAGCCGGCGTCGCATGCCGATATCGTGCGGCTGGGCATCGGCCTGTACGGGGCGACGCCATTCACGGATCGCAGCGCCGGCTCGCTCGGATTGAAACCCGCGATGACGCTGACATCGCGTCTCATCGCGATCCAGGAGCTCGCGATCGGCGAGTCGATCGGATACGGCGCCACCTTCAGGGCGGAGCGCCCGACGCGGATCGGCGTCGTCGCCTGCGGCTACGCGGATGGTTATCCGCGGCACGCGCCTTCGGGGACGCCCATTCTCGTGGGGGGTGTCCGCGCGAGGACGGCCGGGCGCGTTTCGATGGACATGATCACCGTCGATCTTGCCAATGTTCCCGATGCACGGTTGGGCACGCCGGTCACGCTTTGGGGCGAAGGCCTGCCCATCGACGATGTCGCTACGTCGGCGGGCACCGTGGGCTACGAGCTCATGTGCGCGCTCGGGCAACGCGTGCCGATCGCCGAGGCGCCGGGCTGATGGCCAAGCCGAAGACCGTCTACACCTGCACCGAGTGCGGAGGCCAGACGCCCAAGTGGCAGGGCCAGTGCCCGCACTGCAGCGCATGGAACACGCTCGTGGAGTCTGCGGTCGAGGCGACCGGCAAGGCGGGCATGCATCGATTCGCGAGTATTGCCGGCGCGGTGACCGAAGTCGTCGCGCTCGCGGAGGTGCAGTCCGAGGATTTCCCGCGCCTGCCGACTCTCATCGACGAATTCGACCGCGTGCTTGGCGGCGGGCTCGTGGAGGGCGGCGTGGTCCTGATCGGCGGTGACCCGGGCATCGGCAAATCCACGCTCCTGCTGCAGGCGGCGGCGCGCCTCGCGGAACAGGCGCCCGTGCTGTACGTGACCGGCGAGGAGTCCGCGCAGCAAGTGGCGTTGCGCGCGAGGCGCCTCGGAGTGAACGCATCGAAGGTGCGGCTTTTCGCGGAGATCGAGCTGGAGAAGATCCAGGCGACCCTTACGTCGGCGAAGCCGAAGGTCGCGATCATCGACTCGATCCAGACGCTCTATTCCAGCGCGCTCACCTCGGCCCCGGGATCCGTGGCGCAGGTTCGCGAGTGTGCGGCGCAACTCACAAGGCACGCGAAACAGACAGGCACCACCATCGTCTTCGTCGGACACGTGACGAAGGAAGGAGCCCTCGCTGGCCCACGGGTGCTCGAGCACATGGTGGACACCGTGCTCTATTTCGAGGGTGAGACGCACACGAGCTTCAGACTCATACGCGCGTTCAAGAACCGGTTCGGCGCGGTGAACGAGATCGGCGTCTTCGCGATGACGGAGAAGGGACTTCGCGAGGTGACCAACCCGTCGGCGCTCTTCCTCTCGCAGCACAATTCCGGCGTGGCGGGATCCTGCGTGATGGTCACGCAGGAAGGCACGCGTCCGCTACTCGTGGAGCTGCAGGCGCTCGTGGACGAGGCGCACGGCATGGCGCCCAAGCGCCTCACGGTGGGCCTCGAGCTCAATCGCCTCGCGATGCTGCTCGCGGTCCTTCACCGGCACGCGGGCATCGCGGCCTTCGACCAGGATGTGTTCCTCAACGCCGTCGGCGGCGTGCGCATCTCCGAGCCGGGCGCCGATCTCGCCGTGACGCTCGCCGTGGTCTCGAGCCTTCGCAACAAGCCGCTGCCGGCGAAGCACGTCGTGTTCGGCGAGGTGGGCCTCGCGGGCGAGGTGCGGCCGGTGCAACGCGGCCAGGAGCGGCTGAAGGAAGCGGCGAAGCTCGGCTTCACGCACGCGATCATTCCGTCCGCGAACAAGCCGAAGCATTCGATCCAGGGGCTGCAGGTGATCGCGGTGGATCGCCTCGTGGAGGCGGTGGACTACCTCAAGGCTACTTGAGGACGAGCGCGACGATCAGGCCGACGGCGGCGAGCGAAAGCAGGACGATCGCGGCGACCACGAAGATATTCGAAGAGGAGCTGCTGCCCGCCGAAGGAGAATTCCCCGCTTCCAGCGCGGGATTGGGGATGCTCACGCGCGGGGCCGCCGGTTTCTTCTCGGGCGGCGGTGCCGGGGCGGGCGCGGGCTTGGGCTTCGGCTCCGCTGGCGGCACCGGGGCGGCCGTGGTGACGACCTTCTCCTGTTTGGCGAGCGGCGAGTTCGCCTCGATGCGCCCGCGGTAGGCGCGCATCTTCTGGGTCTGCGAGATGTACTCCCTGAAGTCCTCGGTCTGGTCCGTCATCGCCGCGAGGCGCAGCGTCGCGTCGAACGAATCGAAGGTCTTCGCAAGCGCGAGCGGCGAAGCGTCTTCTTCTGCGCGCTTCACCGGGATCGTGTCCGTCTCGACCGCTTCCTTCAGGATCGGGCGGTTGGAGGGCGGGGCCGTCATCGCCTTTAGCGCCGCGGCCGGCTTGGAGGAATCCATCTGCCGGCGCACTTCGCGAAGGTCGTCGCCGAGCTCCTTGATCGACTGGTAGCGGTCTTCGAGGAGTTTCGCCATCGCCTTGGCGACGATCAGGTCCAGCATCGGCGGGACCGCACGGTTGTGCGCGGACGGCGGGGGCGGCGTCGTGTTCACGGTCGCGTACATGATCGCGTTCACGTTGTCACCGTCGAAGGGCGCCACGCTCGTGAGCGCTTCGTACAGCACGACGCCGAGCGAGAAGATGTCGCTGCGCGCGTCGATCGCCTTTCCGATGACCTGCTCGGGCGACATGTACCGCGGCGAGCCGAGGATCAGGCCCGTCATCGTCTTCACGGCGGAATTCGGCAGCCGCGCGATGCCGAAGTCCGTGATCTTGGCGAGCAGGTTCTTCATCACCATGATGTTCGACGGCTTCACGTCGCGATGCACGATGTCCTGCTGGTGCGCGAACGAGAGGCCGTCGGCGACCTGCGCGATGATGTCGACCACCTGGTCGGCCGCCGGCAGGGTGCCTGAGGCGATCATGTCCTTGAGCTCCTGGCCCTCGAGGAACTCCATCGCCATGTAGGCGACCTGTTCGGTCTTGCCCACGTCGTAGATGGTGACGATGTTCGGGTGGTTCAGGCGCCCGGCGGCCTTGATCTCCTGCTGGAAGCGCGCCTCGTACTCCTCGAGCTCGGCCTTCGAGAGGTTGAGGTTGATCGTCTTGATGGCGACCGTGCGGTCGATGATCGGGTCGACCGCCTTGTAGACGACGCCCATCGCCCCCTGGCCGATCTCCGAGATGATCTTGTATCGTCCGAGCGTCGAGATCATCGAGTCGTCAGGGTTTCGTCGGCGCCGCCGCCGGCGCCGTTGCCGGGGCTTTCGCCTTGGCGTCCTTCGCCTCCTTGTCCTTCAGCGCTTTCTGCGCCTGGGCCTTCGCGGCGGCGAATGTGTGGGTCCACGAGGGGTGACCCGCTTCCGCCGGCGCGAGGTCGAAGGTCGGATCGACGTCGTAGATCTTGACGAACTCCGCGCGGCAGTCCTTGTACTTGCCCTGCAGGCAATACGCGAACGACAGGAATTTCATCGCCTTCACCTGGTCGTCCTTCGCCTTGAGGCCTTCCTTGAGCGCGCCCTCGAGCAGCTTTTCTGCGGGCGCGAATTCCGCGGCGTCGTACTTCACCAGGCCGTCGGAGAGCATCTGCTCGGCCTTGCCGAGCGGAATGAGGGGCTTCCTCACGGCGGCTTCACGCTCGGCGATGAGCTGCGTGCGCACGTCGCGGTACACCGGGCCCCAGATCGGGTGGCCGTCCTCGGCGGGCGTGAGCGCGAAGTCGGGGTAGATCTCGAACGCCTTGCGGAACTCGGCGCGGCATTGCGGATCGCGGCCGGACACGCAGTGGGAGAACGCGAGGTACTTGCGGGCTCGCGCCTGGTCCTGCTTGGTGAGCAAGCCATGGTCGAGCGACGCTGTGAGGCTCTTCACGGCGCCGTCGTAGTCGCCGGCGTCGTAGAGCTTCACGCCGTTGGCAAGGTCGTTCTGCGCGCGCTCGCGCAGCATGTCCTCGGTGATCTGCGGCGCCGCGGAGGCCGGCTTGTCCGAAGAGGGCATCTGCTGGCAAGCGGCGAGCGCGAGCGTCGCGGCCAGGAGGAGGGAGCGGTGCGCAAGGAAATTGTTCATGCCGGCCTCACGGGAATTTGTGCCGCACCGTGATCTCGTCGCGGGCCTTGAGGTCGTAGTTCTCCGTGTACGTCGGGAACGTCGTGTTGCGCACCTCGATCTTGTACTTGCCGGGATCGAGCTTGATCGACTTGAGCGGCGGAGAGACGCCGCGCGATTTCCCGTTCACGAAGATCTCGCCCCACGGGCTCACCGCGAACACGAGCGTGGCGGGTGGCACGGTGGATTTCGGGGCTTCGGTCTTCGACGCGTCGGCCTTCGCCGCATCCGCCGGCTTGGCCTTGGACTTGTCGTCGTCCTTCTTCGCGTCCTTGGCAGTGTCCTTCGGGGCATCCTTCGGCGCTTCTTTTGGCGCATCCTTCGCGGCGTCCTTCTGAGGCTCGCCCGCGGGAGCGGGCGCCGGAACCGCCGACGGGGGCGGCGCGGCCTCGAGGACTTTTGCGTCGGGCCGGGTATCGGTCTTCGGCGCCTCGACCGGCGCCGGGCTCAGCGTCTTCGAGGCCTCGATCGGCGCCGTCGCAGGCGCCTGTGCGACCTCGGCGTTCGGCGCGGGCTTCTTCGTCGCCACGAGGATGCCCAGCACGAGAACGAGTGCCGCGAGCCCTCCTGCGACGATGGTGAGCTTCTTCTTGTCCTGCACGAACGCGGGGATGCTCAGCGTCACCGTGGACGTGCCGGCCGCGGCGGCGCTCTTGCGCGCGTTCGGCGTCGTGGACGAGGCGCGGTCCTTCATGCCGTCCTTGGCCTTCTGCAGCGCGCCTTCGTGATGGCCCACCACGTAGATCTCGTGCTCGCGCACGTGCTTGTCGGTGCGGGAGCCCTCGTAGTGGAAGAGCTTCGCGTATTCGCTGGCGAGGTTCGAGACGACGTCGTAGTACGAGCGCGACACCACGATCTGGCCGGGGCGCGCGAAGCTCATGATGCGCTGGGCCACGTTGATGCCGTCGCCGATGATGTTCGGGTGCCCGTTGATGTCCTTCACGAGCTTCACGGGACCGAGGTTGATGCCCATGCGCACCGAGTCTTCGCCCGAGGCTTCCACGATCGTGGCGCTCATGCCTTCGGCCACCATTCGCTCGCGCAGCGACAGCGTCACGAACAGCGCGTCTTCCGGATCACCGAGGAAGCTGATCGCCGCGCCATCGCCCGTGTCGAGGATGATGCGGTCGTTGACCGGGATGTCCTGGATGGCTTCCGAGAGGTTGCTCGTGAGGCTCGTCTTCAGCCGGATCTGTTCCGTGACGGGCTTCTTGGAATACCCGACCAGGTCGATGAACACGACGCTGCAGATGAATGTCCGGTTTGCCTGATCGAGCATAGTCGGCCGTGCGGCCAGGTTTTTGAGTCAGTTTTTGATTTATTTGTGGTAATGCAGAGACTTACGAGCCGAATTTCGGGCAATTCCTAGTTTAACCGATTCCTCGCCGCCTCACCTGTGTTCCTGCTCACAATTCCAGGGTCCTGCCGTTGATACCAGTGGAATCGGGTCCGAGCAGGTACATGAGGGCCCGGGCGGCCTGCTCCGGAGAACGAAGACGAGTGCGGTCCTCCGCGGGGTGGCTCATCGCCCGCTGGGGCGTGGCCATGGGTCCCGGGACGAAGACATTGAAGCGCGGCTTGCCCTTGTGTTCCAGCTCCTCGCTCCAGATCCTCGCGAGCGCGGGAAGCCCCGACTTGGATACTGAAAATCCTCCCCAGTAGGCGAGCGGATGCACGCCATGCGTTTCTCCGGCGAATACCACTGCGGAATCGGGGGCCGCGGCGAGCAGCGGCAGGCACGCGCGGGTGATCGCGAACGGGGCGGCGAGGTTCACGCGAAGGAGCGTCATCCACTGCTCGAAGGACTGGTTGGCGAGTGGTCCCAGGGGGACGAAGTGGCTCGCGCAGTGGGCGATCGCGTCGAGACGCTTGAGGTCCCGGCGAACGAGCTGGTTGAGCATGTCGTACTCGGGCGTCGCCGCCGCTGCCAGATCGAGGGGAATGAGCGCGGGCTGGGCCCCGCCGGCGGCGGTGATCGCGTCGTAGGTCGCTTCGAGCTTTTCGAGCCTGCGGCCCAGCAGGGCCACTGTCGCGCCATGGGACGCGCAATCGAGGGCAACGGCGCGGCCCAGGCCCTGGCCCGCGCCTGTGACGAGCACGACACGGCCCGAGAGGAGGTGTGGGTGCGGCCTGTACGCTGCAGGATCGATCGGGAAGGCTTCGGAAGTCATCGGCGCGAGAGGTGGTGCAGGGCGGTCTCCGCGGCGATCCTGCCGCTTGAAACGGCGCTTTCCAGGGTGGCCGGGTAAAAGCTTTCGGTGTAGTCACCCGCAAGGAC
>DATGGI010000200.1:0-12750 GCA_035308545.1 Usitatibacter sp. | reverse complement strand
AAAATCCGGCGGCGCGATGTACGGGTCGCATCCGAGCACGCGCCCGAAGATGTTCTTCGAGATGTGCGCCATGCGCTTACCGATGCGACCCACGCCGAGGATGCCGAGCGTGAGCTTCGAGACGCGCCTGAGCTCGCCGGTGGAATCGAACATCCACTTGCCGGCGCGAACGTCGCGGTCCAGGAACGTGAGGTGCCGGACGAGCGCGAGCGCCATTGAAAGCGCATGGGCCGAGACCTCGTGCACGCCGTAGTCGGGCGAATTCGAGACCCAGACGCCGTACTTCTTCGCGTCCTCCGTGTTCACCGTGTCGAAGCCGGCGCCGAAGCGGCTCACGACGCGGATCTCGGGACGCGCCGCGAACACCCTGGCGTTGATCGGGGCGTATTGCACGAGGACGCCCGCGCAGCCTTTCGCCGCCGCGATCACATCCTCCTCCGTGCGGCATTGCGCCGTCGCGAGCTCGTGGCCCGCGGCCGACACGAGCTTTCTTTCCAGCTCGACGTCGGTGAAGTCATAGTCGGTGATGAGGAATTTCAATGGTTGTCGCGCGGCACCGCGGCGCCGCTCTTTCCGACGAGGAAGTCGAGATCCGCGCCCTCGCTCGCCGGGTTCACGTGATCGACGTAGAGCTTCCAGTAACCGCGCTTGGGCGGCGCCACGGGCGTCTTCCAGGCCTTGCGGCGCTTCGCGAGCTCCTTTTCGGAGACGTGCAGGTGGAGCTTGCGCTTCGCCACGTCGAGCTCGATCAAGTCGCCGTTTTTCACGAGCGCGAGCGGGCCGCCCGCCGCCGCCTCGGGGCAGACGTGCAGCACCACGGTGCCGTAAGCCGTGCCGCTCATGCGCGCATCCGAGATGCGCACCATGTCGGTAATGCCTTTCTTCAGCAGCTTCTTCGGCAGCGGCATGTTGCCGACTTCGGCCATGCCGGGATAGCCCTTGGGCCCGCAGTACTTGAGGACCATGACGCAGCTCGCGTCGATGTCGAGATCCGGATCGTCCACGCGCTTGTGGAAATCCTCGATGTCCTCGAACACGACCGCGCGCCCCTTGTGCTTCATGAGCTTCGGCGTCGCAGCCGACGGCTTGATGATCGCGCCGCCGGGACAGAGATTGCCGCGCAGCACCGCGATGCCCGTGTCGCGCTTGAAGGGCTTCGCGAACGGCATGATCACGTCGGGCCCGTCGTTCCTCGCATCGCGGTTGTTCTCCCAGATGGATTTCCCGTTCGCGGTGAGCGCATCCTTGTTGAGCAGGCCCTTCTGCCCCAGCTCGCGGATCACGACGGGAAGTCCGCCCGCGTAACAGAAGTCCTCCATCAGGTATTTGCCGTTGGGCATGAGGTTCACCAGCGTGTGGATGCCGCGCCCGAGCTCATCCCAATCCTCGAGGTCGAGCTTCACGCCGATGCGCCGCGCGATCGCAATCAAATGGATCACCGCGTTGGTCGAGCCGCCGATCGCCGCGTTCACGCGGATCGCGTTCTCGAAGGCCTTGCGCGTGAGGATCTTCGAGAGCACCAGCTCCTGCTCCACCATCTCGACGATGCGGCGCCCGGCCATGCGCGCGATGACATTGCGGCGCGCGTCCACCGCGGGATACGCGGCGTTGCCCGGCAATCCCACGCCGAGCGCTTCCACCATCGAGGCCATCGTCGAAGCCGTGCCCATCACCATGCAATGGCCGTGGGAGCGATGCATGCAGCTCTCGGCCTCGTGGAATTCATCCTGCGTGATCTTGCCGGCGCGAAGGTCTTCCGAGAGCGACCAGGTGTTGGTGCCGGATCCGATGCGCTGGCCCTTGTACCAGCCCGAGAGCATCGGGCCGCCGGAGACTCCGATCGTCGGGATGTCGCACGACGACGCGCCCATCAGAAGCGATGGCGTCGTCTTGTCGCATCCCATGAGGAGGACCACGCCGTCGATCGGATTGCCGCGGATCGATTCCTCGACGTCCATCGACGCCAGGTTGCGATAGAGCATCGCCGTGGGACGCAGCAGCGTCTCGCCGAGGGACATCACCGGGAACTCGAGCGGGAAGCCGCCCGCTTCGTACACGCCCGCCTTCACGTGCTCGGCCAGCACGCGGAAATGGCTGTTGCAGGGCGTCAACTCGGAATAGGTGTTGCAGATGCCGATGACGGGCCGGCCATCGAACTGGTCGTGCGGAATCCCGCGATTCTTCACCCACGAGCGGTAGATGAAGCCCATCTTGCCTTCGCGGCCGAACCATTCCTGGCTGCGGCGGCGTTTGCGGCTTGCCATGCTGGAAGGTCTCCTCGTGATGGGGCGCGCCCTGCTTGAGACACGCCCTCGCGGTTCTATCCGGAGATTATGCGGCATGCCGGGGCTGGTCAAGTGGTCAGGCCAATTTTCCCGATGCTATGCTTGGTTCCCATGAAGAAAAACGCCGCGCTCGTCCTCCTCCTCATCGCGCTCGCGCCCGCCGCCCTCGCGACAGTCACCCCGCTGCCCGGCGTCCAGTCGCAGACCGCGCGGGTCCTGAGCTGCCTGCCCGTGGCGATCCGGTTCCATGTGACCGACGCGTCCGGCAAGGCGGTGGGTGGCGCTCGCGTCGACGTCACGGTCGCGAGCGGGCCGACCTCGCCCAACCCTCAGCGAACGGCCTTCGGTGGAATCAATCCGCCGCCATTCGCCACGCGCTTTTTTTCCGACCAGGATGGCGACACGACGACCAATGATGTTTATTACGCCCTGATCGCCGGCACCTACGTGCTCCATGCCGATTCCGATTACGGCACGGCCGACGTGACGGTGAACATCGTGGAAGGGGCGCGGCCCGCTCACATGGACATCGTGGGAGGAAGCTCGCAGTCGATCCCGGGCAACACGCTCGCGCCCCAGGCCTTCTCGGTGCGCGTGCTCGACAGCAACGGCCAACCGTTTCCGCGTCCCCTGGTGACCTTCTTCCAGTTCTATCACAGCACGACGCTCTACGACGCATCGGGAATCTTCGAGAGTTTCCAGGGCAACTACACGACCGACATCGGCCACGCTACGGACGATAACGGCATTGCCACGACGGTCTCACCCTTCCGGGCGCTGCCCTACCAAGGCAACGGAGTCGTCAACGCGCAGGCGTACCAGGGACTCGAGGCGAACTCCGCGGTGACAGTCGATTTTCCCTTCACCGTGACGGCCCCTCCCGCCGGAACTCCATCGACCTATCAGGACATGTGGTGGGGCGGCGATTCGCAAAACGGCTGGGGCCTCTCCGTGATCGAGCACGATCGGCGCATGTTCGTCGTGGTCTTCGCATACGACGCGACCGGGAAGCCCGCCTGGTATGTCGTTCCCAATGCGACGTGGCGCTCGGCCCAGGGCGTTACCCTGAGCGGGAGCCTCTACCAGCCCACGGCGTCGCCCTACACCGCCTTCGACACGAACAGCGTGACCGTAGGACCTTCGCTGGGCAGTATCCTCGTCACCTTCGAATCGGCCAACGAGGCGCAGCTGATATTCAGCGGCAAACCCGGTGGTCCGCCTTCAGTCACGAAGCAGATCCAGCGCATGACGTTCGGCGACCCGGCCGCCGCCACTCGCGGCGCGAGCGACATGTGGTGGGGCGGCGCCACGCAAAGCGGCTGGGGCATCTCGGTGATCGAGCACACCGGCACTTTCTTCTCCGTCTGGTACACCTACGGCGCGGACCGCAAGGCGACCTGGTTCGTGATGCCGGGAGGAGGCTGGGATCCATCGGGCAACTATGTGGGACAGATCTACACGACCACGAATCCCTCGTGGAGCACGAGCTACGACCCCGCGCAGCTCACTGTCATGCAAGCCGGAGCATTCACGCTGCACGTCGACGACCCGGCGAAGTCCATGCGATTCGACTATCTCATCAACGGCGTGGGAGGAACCTTGCCGCTCTCGCGCGAGCCTTTCTGACGATGAACGCCCTCGACCTCAAGAACCGCAACGCGATCGTCACCGGCGGCGCCGCAGGCATCGGCTTCGCCATCGCGCAGCGCCTCGTGGCTTCGGGCGCCCGCGTGAGCCTCTGGGACCGCGACGAGAAGGCGCTCGGCGAAAGCGCGAAGGCGCTGGGCGCCGCGACCCACATCACGCGCGTGGACGTGAGCGACGAGCCGGACGTGCAGCTCGCCCGCGACGGCGCGGTGCGCGAGATGGGCCGCGTGGACATCCTCGTCTGCAGCGCGGGGATCACCGGACCCAACCTCGCCACGTGGGACTACCCCGTCTCCGAATGGAAACAGGTCCTCGACATCAACCTCACGGGCGTCTTCCTCTGCAACAAGGCGCTCGCCACGCACATGAAGGCGAACGACTACGGGCGCATCGTGAACATCGCCTCCATCGCCGGCAAGGAAGGCAACCCGAACGCGTCGGCCTACAGCGCCTCGAAGGCCGGCGTGATCTCGCTCACGAAGTCGCTGGGCAAGGAGCTCGCGAAGACGGGCGTGCGCGTCAATTGCGTGACGCCGGCCGCGGTGAAGACGGGCATGTTCGCCCAGATGACACAGGCGCACATCGATTTCATGCTCTCCAAGATTCCCATGGGCCGCTTCGGGCAGGTCGAGGAAATCGCCGCCCTCGTGGCATGGCTTTGCTCCGCGGACTGTTCATTCTCCACGGGCGCCGTCTTCGACCTTTCGGGCGGGCGCGCGGTCTATTGATTTTGGAGTAGAGTCGAAGCGACAAATTCCCTCGTCCGTTTCCCCAAAAATCCCCGAGGAGGAGAGCGATGAAGATGTCCGTCGCCATGACGGTGAACGGCAAGCCCGTTTCCGCCGAAATCGAAGCCCGCACCCTGCTGGTCGAATTCATCCGCGAAAAACTGCTGCTCACCGGCACCCACGTGGGATGCGACACCGCGCAATGCGGGGCCTGCACCATCCTCGTGGACGGCAAGGCCGTGAAGAGCTGCAACATGCTCGCGATCCAGGCCCACAACGCGAAGATCACCACGATCGAAGGCCTCGCGAAGGCGAACGGCGACCTCCACCCGATGCAGGAAGCGTTTCGCCAGCACCACGGCCTGCAATGCGGCTTCTGCACGCCGGGCATGGTGATGTCCGCGGTCGGCCTCGCGGAGACGGCGAAGAGCCCGACCGAAGCGCAGATCCGCGACGCGCTCGACGGAAATTTCTGCCGCTGCACCGGATACCACAACATCGTGAAGGCCGTGAAAGCCGGCCTCGAGAACATGGCATGAGGAGATGGTCATGACAGACACTCTCGCCCGGCCCATCGGAGCCCGCATCACCCGCAAGGAGGACGCGCGCTTCCTCACCGGCGCCGGCCAGTACACCGACGACGTCACGCTCGCCAACCAGAGCTACGCCTATTTCCTGCGCTCGCCGCTTGCGCACGCGCGAATCAAATCCATCAGGACCGACAAGGCCAAGGCCTCGCCGGGTGTCGTCGCGGTGTATACCGGCGCGGATTTGCCCGCCACCGTGGGCGGCCTGCCCTGCGGCTGGCTCATCACCGGCACCGACGGCAAGCCGATGAAGGAACCGAAGCACCCCCTGCTCGCCCAGGGCAAGGTCCGCCACGTGGGCGACCAGGTCGCGATCGTCATCGCCGATTCCCTCGAGCAGGCGAAGGATGCCGCCGAGAAGATCGAGGTGGACTACGAGGAGCTGCCCGCGGTCGTCGACGTGCGCGATGCGATCAAGAAAGGCGCGCCCGCGGTTCACGACGAGGCGCCGGACAATATCTGCTACGTGTGGGCGCTGGGCGACAAGGGCGCTGTCGATGCCGCTTTCGCCAAGGCCGCGCACGTGACGACGCTTGAATTCGTGAACAACCGGTTGATCCCGAACGCCATCGAGCCGCGGGCCTGCAACGCGCAGCACGCGCGCGCCGACGATTCGTACACGCTCTACGTCTCCAACCAGAACCCGCACGTCGAGCGCCTGCTCATGACGGCCTTCGTGCTGGGGCTGCCCGAGCACAAGGTGCGCGTGATCGCGCCCGACGTGGGCGGCGGATTCGGCTCGAAGATCTACCTCTACGCGGAAGAGACGGTCTGCGTATGGGCCTCGAAGCTCGTGGGCCGCCCGATCAAGTGGACCGCGGACCGCTCCGAAGCGTTCATGTCCGACGCGCACGGCCGCGACCACGTCACGAAGGCCGAGCTCGCCCTCGACAAGGACGGGAAATTCCTCGCCATGCGCGTGAAGACCCACGCGGCGATGGGCGCATATCTCTCGACGTTCGCGTCCTGCATTCCGACGATCCTGTACGCGACGCTGCTCGCCGGCCAGTACACGACGCCGGCGATCCACTGCGAAGTGACCGCGGTCTTCACGAACACGGCCCCGGTCGACGCCTATCGTGGCGCGGGCCGCCCCGAGGCGACCTACGTGGTCGAGCGGCTCGTCAGCACCGCGGCCACGGAGATGAAGATCGCGCAGGACGACATCCGCCGCCGCAACTTCATCCGCACGTTCCCCTACCAGACGCCGGTCGCGCTGCAATACGACATCGGCGATTACGACGCCTGCCTCGATGGCGCCATGAAGATGGCGGACGTCACGGGCTTCGCGGCCCGCAAGGCCGCCGCGGCGAAGGAAGGAAAGCTGCGGGGCCTGGGCTACGCGTCTTATATCGAAGCGTGCGGCCTCGCGCCTTCGAACGTCGCCGGCGCGCTCGGCGCCCGCGCGGGCCTCTTCGAAGCCGGCGAAGTTCGCGTGCATCCCACGGGCAAGGTCACTGTGTTCACGGGCTCCCATAGTCACGGGCAAGGTCACGAAACCACATTCGCGCAGGTCGTCGCCGATCGGCTCGGCATCGGCGTGGACGACATCGACGTGGTCCACGGCGACACCGGGCGCATTCCCTTCGGCATGGGCACCTATGGATCGCGCTCACTGGCCGTGGGCGGAACCGCGATCGTGAAGGCCGTCGACAAGATCGTCGCCAAGGGACGCAAGATCGCGGCTCACCTGATGGAGGTGAGCGACACGGACGTCGAGTTCAAGGACGGCAAGTTCACGGTGAAAGGCACGGACAAGAGCAAGGCCTTCGCCGAGATCGCCCTCACGGCGTACGTCCCGCACAACTATCCGCTCGACAAGCTCGAGCCGGGCCTGGACGAGACCGCGTTCTACGATCCCACCAACTTCACCTATCCCGCGGGCACGCACATCTGCGAAGTGGAAATCGATTCGCAGACCGGTGAAACGAAGATCGTGAGCTTCACCGCGTGCGACGACTTCGGCAACATCGTGAATCCGATGATCGTCGAGGGCCAGGTGCATGGCGGCCTCACGCAGGGCATCGGGCAAGCGCTGCTCGAAGGCTGCGTCTACGACCGCGAATCGGGCGGCCTCGTCACCGCGTCGTACATGGACTACGCCATGCCGCGCGCGGCCGACGTGCCGAGCTTCAAGGTCGATACGCGCGTCACGCCCTGCACCCACAACCCGCTCGGCGTGAAGGGCTGCGGCGAAGCGGGCGCCATCGGCGCGCCGGCCGCGGTCATGAGCGCGATCTGCGACGCGGTGGGCGTGAAGGATGTCGAGATGCCGGCTACCTCGGAGCGCGTGTGGCGCGCGATCCACTCGAAGAAATAGGAGACCGATCATGAAGAGCTTCGGATTCTACGAACCCACTTCGGTGCGCAAGGCCACGCAGATCGCCGCCGACCATCCGGACGGGAAATACCTCGCCGGCGGGCAGACGCTCCTCGCGGCGATGAAGCTGAGGCTCGCCGCTCCATCGGACCTCGTGGATCTCAACGCCGTGCCGGAGATGAAGAAGATCGAGGCGGACGCGAGCACGGTCACCGTGGGCGCGATGGCGCGCCACGCGGAGGTCGCGGCCTCGAAGGAAATCGCCACGCGCATCAAGGCGCTCGCCGATCTCGCCGGCATGATCGGCGATCGGCAGGTCCGCAATCGCGGGACCATCGGCGGCTCCGTCGCCAACAACGATCCGGCCGCCGACTACCCTGCGGCCGTGCTGGGTCTCGGCGCCACCATCGTCACCGACAAGCGCAAGATCGCGGCCGACGAATTCTTCAAGGGCGTGTTCCAGACGGCGCTCGACGGCACGGAGCTCGTGACCGCTGTGTCGTTCCCCGTGCCGAAGAAGGCCGCGTACATGAAATTCCGCAACCCCGCCTCGCGGTTCGCGATCGTCGGCGTCTTCGTCGCGCAGACGGCGTCGGGAGTGCGAGTGGCCGTGACGGGCGCGGGATCGAAAGGCGTCTTCCGTGTGAAGGCGATGGAAGATGCGCTCGCGAAGAGCTGGTCGCCCGACGCGCTGAAAGGCATCGCGGTGCCCGCCTCGCAGCTCGTGTCGGACATCCACGCGAGCGCCGAGTACCGGTCGCACCTCATCACCGTGATGGCGCAACGCGCCGTCGCCTCGGCTTGAGCTAACTAAAGCCATTCACCACAGAGACCACTGAGACCACAGAGGAAAAACCTACAACTTCATGTGCTTCGTGGCCAAGCTAGCCTGGGCACGAAACGCCATCATGATTTTGCTTTTCCTCTGTGGTCTCTGTGGTCTCTGTGGTTCAATGCTTTTTCCATGCATGCCACGTCCACTGAACTAGTCCAGCAACAACTCGCGGCCGCGGGATACGTCGCAGACCGGCGCTTGTCGACGGCAGTCTTCCTCGCGCTATCGCTGAACCGTCCCCTCTTCCTCGAGGGCGAAGCGGGCGTCGGAAAGACCGAGCTCGCGAAATCGCTCGCCACCGCGCTCGACAGTCCCCTGATCCGCCTGCAATGCTACGAGGGCCTCGACGTGTCGAGCGCCGTGTACGAGTGGAACGTGCAGAAGCAGATGACGGCGATCCGCATCGCGGAGGCCGCGGGCGGCGCCGACAAGGCGAAGCTCACGCAGGATCTCTTCACCGCCGAGTACCTGATCCGCCGCCCGATCCTGCAGGCGCTCCAGGCGCCCTCGCCGCCCGTGCTCCTCATCGACGAGCTCGATCGCGCCGACGAGCCCTTCGAGGCGTACCTTCTCGAGGTGCTCTCGGATTTCCAGGTGAGCATTCCCGAGCTGGGCGTGATCCGCGCGACCGAGCCTCCCGTGGTCGTGGTCACCTCGAACCGCACGCGCGAGATCCACGACGCCATCAAGCGCCGCTGCCTCTATCACTGGGTCGACTATCCCAGCGCCGAGCGCGAGCTCGAGATCCTGCGCGTGAAGGCGCCGGGCGCGGCGGAGAATCTTTCGCGCGAGGTCGTCGCGTTCGTGCAGCGCCTGCGCAAGATGGATCTCTACAAGGCACCCGGCGTCGCCGAGACGATCGACTGGACGCGCGCGCTCCTCGTGCTGGACGCCGTGTCGCTCGACCCGGAAAAGATCGCCGAGACGCTCGGCGTGCTCCTCAAGTACCAGGACGACATCGCGCGGCTCGCGCGGGAAGACATCGCCGCGGTCCTCCAGGACGCGAAGTCGATCGCGGCGTGAGGCTCGCCGAGAACGTCGTGCACTTCGCGCGGATCCTGCGCGGGGCCGGCATCCCCATCGGCAGCGACAAGATGATCGACGCGGTGCGCGCATTGCCGTTGACCGGCCTCGAGCGGCGCGAAGACTGGCACGCGACACTCTCGGCCCTCTTCCTCACGCGCCACGAGCAACAAGTCATCTTCGACGATGCGTTCGCCCGCTTCTGGCGTGATCCCGCGCTCGAGGAGAAGATGCGCGCGGCGCTGCTGCCGAAGGTCGAGGGACGCACGCCGCGCGAGGAGTCCGGGGGGCGGCTTGCCGAGGCGATGGCCCCTCCCGCCGGCCGCAAGCCCGCGCGCGAATCGCCGCCGGAAGTCACGATCGATTCCACGCTCACCTTCGAAGCCTCGGAGCGGCTGCGGCAGATGGACTTCGAGAAGATGACCACGGCGGAATGGAACGACGCGCGCGCGCTCGTGGCGCGCCTGCGCCTGCCGATTCCCGACGTCCGCACGCGCCGCCATCGCCGCTCGTCGACGGGCACCGCCATCGATCTTTCGGCGACGTTGCGAGCCATGGCGCGCTCCGGCGGCGACATCGCGAAGATCGCGCGGCGCCGTCCCGGCCACCACCCGCCCCCGCTCGTGGTGCTGTGCGACATCTCGGGATCGATGCATCGCTACACGCGCATGTTCCTGCATTTCGTCCACGCGCTCACGCGCGACCGCCAGCGCGTCTCGACGCTCGTCTTCGGCACGCGCCTCACCAACGTGACACGGCCGCTGCGCGACCGCGACGTGGACGAGGCGCTCGAGCGCGTGTCGCAGGCCGTGCCCGATTGGGCGGGCGGCACGCGCATCGCTTCCAGCCTCCACGAATTCAATTTCCGCTGGGCGCGCCGGCTCCTCGGGCAGAATGCCTGCGTGCTGCTCGTGACCGACGGCCTCGAGCGCGAGGACACGGGAATGCTCGCCGCCGAGATGCAGCGCCTTTCACGCGCGGCCCATCGCCTCGTGTGGTTGAATCCGCTGCTGCGCTACGAAGGCTTCGAGCCGAAGGCTTCGGGGATCGCCTCCATGCTTCCCCATGTCGACGAGTTCCTGCCGGTACACAACCTCGCCTCGCTGGCCGACCTCGCCCGCGAGCTTTCCTGACGGTTTTCCTATAATGCGACTCCGGACTTCAAAGGACACAAGAATGAACAAAGCCCTGGCCTCCGCCCTCATGCTCGTCGCCCCCGCCCTCGCGTGGGCCACGCCGCCCGATGCCTGCACGATCCTCACGGTCGAGGAAATCAATTCGGTCGCGGGCGGCGCCGTGGAGAAAGTACAGCCCGTGCGCGCCGGCAATCCGACGGAGTGCAACTTCCTCGACTCCAAGAGGGCCGCGGTCCTGTCGATCAAGTTGCGGGAAGTGCAATACGCGCCCGCCGACGAGCTGGCCCAGGAGCGCGAGAACGACAACAAGGTCTATCGCGAGCATGCGAAGGACATCAAGGCGGTGGGAGAGCACGCCTATTGGAGCCCGGCCTCGCACCAGCTCGTCTTCCACAAGGGAAAGACGCTCGTGTACGTGACCTTCGGCCGCGCGAAGAACCAGAACGAGGTCGACACGGCACAGCTCGGTCGCATGATCGAGCAGCGGCTCAAGTAGTGCGGCTCGTTCCAGGAAGCCTCACGCTCGAGGCGATCGAGTCCTTCGCGGGTTCCGAAGACGGCGCGACGCTCGATCCCGCGGCGCGCTCTCGACTCGATGCCGGCGCCGAATCCGTGCGGCGCATCGTCTCGCGCGGCGAGCCGGTCTACGGAATCAACACGGGCTTCGGCAAGCTCGCCAACACGCACATCGCCGACGACGAGCTGGAGCTCCTGCAGCGCAACCTCGTCCTTTCCCACAGCGTGGGCGTCGGCGCGCTGCTGGAGGACGGCGTCGTGCGCACCACGATGCTCCTCAAGGTGGCGAGCCTCGCGCGCGGCTATTCGGGCGTTCGCGCCGAGGTGGTCGATGCGCTGCTTGCGCTCCTGAACGCGCAGATCTATCCCTGCATTCCGTCGAAGGGATCCGTGGGCGCGTCGGGCGACCTCGCGCCGCTCGCGCACATGAGCGCGGTGCTCCTCGGCCTCGGGCATGCGCGCCATCGCGGCACGAAGCTCACGGCCGCCGAGGCGTTGAAGAAAGCGGGCCTTGCGCCACTGCGCCTAGGCCCGAAGGAAGGGCTCGCGCTCTTGAACGGCACGCAGGTTTCGACAGCGCTCGCGTTGAACGGGCTCTTCGCCGCCGAGAACCTCTTCGCCGCGGGTGTCGTTGCCGGGGCGATGAGCGTCGATGCGGCGATGGGCAGCGACACGCCCTTCGATCCGCGCATCCACGAGCTTCGCGGCCAGCCGGGGCAAATCCTTGCGGCCTCGCTCTACCGAAAGCTCCTCGCGGGCAGCAGGATTCGCGCGTCGCACCTCACCGGCGACGACAAGGTGCAGGATCCGTACAGCCTTCGCTGCCAGCCGCAGGTGATGGGCGCCTGCCGCGACGTGATCGACTACGCGGCGCGAACGCTCCTCACCGAGGCCAACGGCGTCACCGACAATCCCCTCGTGTTTCCGGATCGCGACGAATCGCTGTCGGGCGGGAATTTCCACGCGGAGCCCGTCGCGTTCGCCGCCGACCACCTCGCCCTCGCCATCGCCGAGATCGGCGCGCTCGCCGAGCGGCGCATCGCGCTGCTCATCGACGCGAGCCTCTCGGGACTGCCTCCCTTCCTCACCGCGGCCTCGGGCGTGAATTCCGGCTTCATGATCGCGCACGTGACGGCGGCGGCACTCGCTTCCGAGAACAAGTCGCTCGCGCACCCGGCGAGCGTGGACTCGCTGCCGACTTCCGCGAACCAGGAGGACCACGTCTCCATGGCGACTTTCGCCGCGCGCAGGCTGGGCGACATGGCCGCCAATACCGCGGGGATCCTCGCGATCGAGCTGCTCGCCGCGGCGCAGGGCATCGACTTTCGCCGCCCGCTCGCATCGTCGAAGCCGCTCGAGGAAGCGCACGCGATCATCCGGAAAGTCGCGCCGCACCTCGATGGCGACCGCTACCTCGCGCTGGACATCGAGGCCGCGACGCCACTCGTGAGGAACGGCGTCTTCCGCGAGCTACTGCGCCGGATGGCGTAGCGTCGCGTCGGGGCTCTGCGCGAGGGCGGCGAGCTCGGGACGGCGGATTTTCCCCATGTCGTTGCGAGGAATCGCCGCGGCTTCGTAGTAGCGGCGCGGCGCGATCGCTTCGAGGCGCCCGCTCGCGAAGGCATCCAGCGCGGACCAATCGATCGGCCCCTTCGGAACCACGACGGCGCCGA